>JAOPVG010000391.1 GCA_025966255.1 Jatrophihabitans sp. | reverse complement strand
TACGAGGCTGGAGCGGCCGCGGACGAGTTCGAGCGGCCCGAAGTCCCAGGGCCCTTTCCAGCTCACGCCGCCGGCGTCGGCCAGGTCGCTGTCGGCCGCAACGACGACGTGTCCGTTGCGGCGCACGAACGTCCACCACAGGTCGTGCCGGGTCGGGATCCGATCGACGCCCCGCAGCGCGTACGTGAGGCTGACCTGCATGATCAACGCCGACCCGCCGTACTCGCGCTGCGCCGCGGCCTGGGCACTCTTGTCGTCGACCGGCCGTCCGATCGTGTACGACCACTTCGACAGCGGCACCTGGACGAGATTGGCGAATGCGGCGTCCTGCGCGGCGCGGAAGGTCGTCGCTCGACGATCACCATCGAGGTCGGCGACGAACGCGGCGTGGTCGTGCTCGAGGACCGCCTTACCGTGCCGGGTGAGCAGGCCGGCGATGTCGGCATTCGACGGAGCCGACGTGTTCGCCCCGGACGAGCCGGAGCACGCGGAGCATCCGGCGATCGCGAGCACCGCGACGATCAGTAGCCCGGCACGACGCCGCGCGGCAACGCCGAAGGAGCGTCGCCGCGCGGCGAAGGAGTGGCCGGTCGGCCGGGTGGTCACAACCGACAGGATGCCTTAGAGCCGGGTGCCACCGACGTAGTCGCTGGTGAATGAACTCAGCGGCACAACCTGGACGTTCTGGCCCTCGGTGGGCGCCGAGACCATCATGCCGTTGCCGATGTAGATCGCGACGTGTCCGATCGGCTGATAGAAGAACACCAGGTCCCCGGGCTGCAGCGCCGACGGCGACGACACGTGCGTGCCGTAGTTGTACTGGTCGGCCGCCGAGTGCGGCAGGCTGACCCCGCCCGCCTGCCAGGCCATCATGGTCAGACCCGAGCAGTCAAAGCTGCCGGGGCCCGAGGCGCCGAACACGTAGGGCTTGCCGACCTGGGCCAGCGCGTACTGCACGGCCTGGTGGGCCGCCGTGGACCCGGCGCTGGGCACGCTGACCTTGAGCGTGGTGACCTGCGTGGTGCTGACCGCCGGGTTCTGCGCCCGCTGGAAGGCAGCCTGCTGCGCCGCGTTGAGCGTATTCAGCAGTTGCTGGTACTTGTTGATCTGCGCTTCGACGTCGTGGCGCTTCCTGGCGAGACCGTCGCGCTCCTGCTTGGCGCTCACGAGCAGGGTTTGCGCCTTCTTCGACTGCGCGGATGCGGTGGCGCGGGCCTTCGTGACCAGCGAGACGACGTCGGCGTCGTGGTTGGAGATCAGCTGCAACATGTCGAGACGGTCGAGGTAATTGTTACCGCTGTTGCTGTCCAGCAGGGCGCCGGCCGCGCCGAGGCCTCCGCTCTCGTATTGGGTTTGGATGATTTGCGTGAACTGGACCCTGGCCTGCTTGTAGATGGCGTTCGCCTGGGCTGCGGTGCGCCCGGCGGCGCTCGCTGCCTTCTCGCGCTTGGCGACGACGACGCGGGCGTGGTCGAACTTGTCGACCACCTGGGAATTCTTCATGGCCAGGTCGCTGAGCTGCTTCTGGACCGACGTCACCGTCGGCTGTTGGTGCGGGGCAGCCGGCGTGGCCGAAGCCAGCGTCGGGGTCAACACCGCAGCAGCACCCAGTGCAGCTAGAGCGAGTACGGGACGGACACGACGCGCGAAACGGATCGCCACTGTCGGCAGATCTCCTCTTCCTCGACCGCCTACCGAGTTAGCTGACGGGTTCGGGCCGGAAGTAGCCCTACGGTGCGCCCCGCGCGCGCTGATCGAGCGCGTCCGGTGCGGACCGATTCACCCCGGGATCACAGTGGGTCCCCGGTTCGCTACCGCGTCAGCTGTCTTTCGTTGTCAGTGCAGACAGCAGCCACGGAATGATGCAATTCGGCGGAACCTCATCGGCGACAGCCGGGGGGCCGCCGTGGAACCGATTAGGTCTCGGAAAGGTTACGACGGCAACCATCCCTGTGCAACGCGCCCCCCCGGGTTGGGTACAACTTCGCTCGCTTCGTCAAGCAATTTCTCGGAAATTTCCGGACGAACCGGACACCAGACGCAGCGGCGGCACCAAACCGGCGCTCGAAAGGCTGTCGATCGCCCCTTGTTCAGCGGCGTCGAGCTCGACCGGAACAGGCGGGCGATCGAGCAGCACGGTGACGACGCAGTCGCGGCACGCGATGTCGCGGGCGACGCAGGTATCGCAGTCGATGAGCATTCCCACTCCATTTCCCAGCACACATTTCCCAACAGCGGGGGCCGGTTGTCCCGGCTCGTCGTGCACGCTAGGAACGGCGTCCGACAGTTTCGCTCGCTACGTCAGCTCGACCGGGTCTGCTCAGCCACGTTCAGCTCGACTTCGTCAGCTCGACCGCGTCAGCTCAGCCGGGCCAGCAGCACGGCGGACGGCACGGACCACGCGCCGTTGCGGCCGGTGTCACTGATCACCTGGCGATCGCTGGTCACCACCACGACGGGTCGCCCGGCTGGTTCGCCGGCCACCAGTCGCCGGATGAGGTCGTCGGCGATCTCGTCCGGCGCACTGAACAGCACGCGAACCCCGCGCGGCGCCGGCGGCTGCACCGGCGGCTTGGCGCCGCCGTCGAAGGCCACGGTGACTTCCGCTCCGCACTGCGCGGCCAGCGGCGCCAGTGCGCCGATGAGTCGTGTGCGCTGCTCGGCGAGCGACAGGTCCGGATAGCCCGTCTTGGTGACGTTGTAGCCGTCGATCACGACATGGACGTTCGGCAGGGCGAGCAGGCGATCCAGCGCGGCCGGGTCCTGCGCGCTGCGCGCAGAGGCTTCGGCGCCGGCCGAGGCGACGGCGTCCGCCGGGCGCAGCGACGGAGCCGACAGGGACAACTCCCGTCGCACGCCGGCGGCGGCTTGCACCAACGTGTCGACCAGCAGCCACAGTCGAGCGTCATCGACGTCGCGCTCGGCCCGTAGCCCGCGCCGCGCGGCCTCCGCGGCCCGCTCGAGCTCGACGGTGCGGCCTCGCAATCGCCGTACCTCCGACTCGTGCGCGGCGGCCTCCTTGTCCATTCGCGCGCGCAGATCGGCCTCGGATGCGAGCGCTTCGTCGCGCTGCCGCTCGGCACCGCGGAGGTCGCGCGTGCGGTCGCGCAGGGTGCGGCGCAGGTTGGCGAGTTCGGTCTCGACCTCCGCACCGGCCGCGGCGACGGCATCGCGCAGCCGGGCCGGTTCGGCCCGCGCGCGGGCGCGCAGCTCGGCGAGTTCGGTGCGAAGTCGGATGAGTTCGTCGTTCGACGCCGCGCCTGCGTCTCGTTCGGCACTCCACCGTCGGTTCGCTTGGGCCAGGACGGCCTCCCAGCCCTCGGGGCGAGTGAGATAAGCCACGACGGCGACGTCGAGCGGGTCGGCCGCCGCCGTGGACGTGCCCTCACGGACCGCGGACACCAGATCGGGTGAGGCGGCAGTGACGGTTTCGGCCACCTTCGCCCGGAAGGCGGCATCCGCGTCGAGCGCGGACGCGAGGGCGACACCGCCGAGGCGCTGCCGCTTCGTCGGGGCGAACCGGGCGATGGCCCGCAGACTCGACGGGATCTCATCGGCGGGCAGGCGACCGATGACCTCGGCGGCAAGCCCGATGAGCTGTTGGCGCGCAGCCTCGACGAGCGCCACCTCGGCGCCATCGTCCATTGGCTCTTCGCTCACGGCCGAAGGCCCATGCCCACGGTTCGCTCGCTTCGCTCGCTCACGACCGGTCTCGCTTCGCTGCAACCGGCCGCCGAAGGCCCATGCCCACGGTTCGCTCGCTCCGCTCGCTCACATCCGCAGCGTACGACCGCGATGTGGGCGCGTCTGCGCAGTTTCGTCGGACCCCCGGCCTAACTTGCGGTCATGACGTCGGCACCGCACCAGCAGCTGAGCCTGGACTCCCTGGGCGAGCCGCTGCACGCGACGACGTTCGTCGTGGTCGACCTCGAAACCACGGGGGGCGCGGCCAACGGTGACGCGATCACCGAAGTCGGGGCGGTGAAGGTATGCGGGGGCGAGGTCCTCGGCGAATTCCAGACTCTGGTGAACCCGCAGATGGCCATCACTCCGTTCGTGAGCGTGCTCACCGGGATCACCGATTCGATGGTGTGCACGGCGCCGACCATCGCCGTCGCCGTGCCGTCCTTCCTCGAGTTCGCCCGTGGCAGCGTGCTGGTTGCGCACAACGCACCGTTCGACGTCGGGTTCCTCAAGGCCGCGTGTGCGCAGCTGGCCCTGCCGTGGCCGGCGTTCGCCGTCGTCGACACCGCAGTGTTGGCCCGTCGGGTGCTCACCCGGGACGAAGTGCCCAACTGCAAGCTCGGCACGCTTGCCCCGTTCTTCCACGCCGCGACGACGCCGAACCACCGTGCCCTCGAGGACGCCCGGGCTACCGTCGACGTGCTGCACGGACTGATCGGCCGCCTCGGCAACCTCGGCGTGCACTCACTGCCCGAGCTGCGCTCGTTCACTGCGCAGGTATCCGATGCGCAGCGCCGCAAGCGCCACCTCGCCGACGGCCTGCCCGCCCGGCCCGGCGTCTACATCTTCCGCGATGCGCAGGGTCGTCCCCTCTACGTCGGCACCAGCCGCAACCTGCGCTCCCGCGTCCGCCAGTACTTCGTCGCGAGCGAGACGCGCAGCCGCATGGGCGAGATGGTGGGGCTGGCCGAACGCGTCGATCCCATCGAATGCGCGCACGCCCTCGAGGCCCAGGTCCGCGAACTTCGGCTCATCGCCGCGCACAAGCCGCGGTACAACCGCCGCTCGAAGTTCCCCGAGCGTTCCGTCTGGCTCAAGCTCACCGTCGAGCCGTTTCCGCGGCTGTCGGTGGTGCGGGAGGTCCGCTCTGACGGCGCGTCCTATCTGGGTCCGCTGCGCACGCAGCGGCAGGCCGAGGTGGTGCGGGACGCCATCCACGACGCCGTGCCCCTGCGGCAATGCAGCGACCGTCTCTCCCTGCGCCGGGCCGTCCGGGCGGCGTGTGTGCTCGCCGGCATAGGCCGCTGCGGCGCGCCGTGCGAAGGCGGGATGAGCGCGCAGAAGTACGCCGCCCTTGTCGGGCTGGTGGCCGCGGCCTGGACGGGCGATGTGCGACCGCTCGTCGACCCGCTCGAGCGCAAGATCGTTGCGCTGTCCGAGGCACAGCGCTACGAGCAGGCGGGCGTCATCCGCGACCGCATCACCACCGTGGTGCGGGCATGTGCGCGCATGCAACGGCTGTCGTCCCTGCAGGCGGTCGCCGAACTCGTCGGCGCCCGCCCCGACGGCGACGGCGGGTGGGACCTGTCGGTGATCCGGGCCGGTCGGCTCGCCGCAGCCGGGCACGCCCCGCGCGGGGTCCCGCCCTGGCCGGTCATCGAGGCGCTGCGGGCCACGGCCGATGTCGTCGACGAGAGCCACGTCCCGCTCGCCGAAGAGACGGAGTGCATCCTGCGCTGGCTCGAGGAACCGGGCACCCGACTGGCCGACGCCAGCGACCCGTGGATGATGCCGGCCTTCGGCGCCGGACGGCTCCGCACCTACCTCGGCTCCGGTGCGCGCGACGCCGCCAATCCCTTCGCCGACCGCCGCCGGCTCCAGGTCCTCGCGCGTCCGGCGCGGGCCTCGGCCTGACCCGGCCGCCGCGCTAGGGTTCCTCGCATGATCACAGCGATCGTGATGATTGCCGTCGAGGCCGACAAGATCCCCGAGGTGGCCGAGGCCATCGCCGGCTTGGACGGCGTCAGCGAGGTCTATTCGGTGGCCGGTGACGTCGATCTGATCGCGGTTGTGCGGGTGCGCGAGTTCGAGGCGATCGCCGACGTCATTGCCGGGAAGTTGTCCAAGGTGCCGGGCGTGGTGCACACCGACACGCACATTGCGTTCCGCGCCTATTCGCGGCACGACCTCGAGTCGACGTTCTCGATCGGCATCGAGTAGGCGTTCTTATCCGCCGAAGGCGGATCTTGTCCGACCCACCCGCTCGCTCGCGGCGGTCCCGCGCTCCTGCACCCAAGCTCGCGCGGCGGCGGGCTCTTCGCGCGAGCGCTCATCGCGTCGGTGGTCATCTTTCAAACTTCGCCGGTTGCGCTTCCAGCTTCGCCAGCCAGTCGTTGTACGCGGTGCGCGCGGCGTCGTCGTCGTCGATCCGCGCGCCTTCGTCGTCGGACGAGCCGGTGTGGGCGCTGAACGTCGCTCGTCGCGCTTGCTCCAGCCAACCCTGCTCCGGCGCAGCGGTGTCGACCTTGCGCAGCCAGCCCACCACGAGGCCGACCATGATCGCGGCCATGATGGCGTCTCCGCCGAACCACATGATCGCGCCGCCGGTACGGGTGTCCGAGAGCGTGTCGACACCGAGCCCGGACGGCAGCATCGCCACGGCGTGCGTGCCCTGCATGAGCACGATGCCGGTGAACGTGTCGACGGCCATCGCGATCGCCAGCAACAGCCAGCGCGCCGGCGAGGCCAGCCGCCAACGGATCGGCTCGTCCCCCACCACCAGAGCGAAGAACTGGCAGCCGGCCAGGACGTAGACGAGATGCTCCAGCTGGCCGGCCCAGGTGTTTCTCATGACGGTGTCCATCAGGCCGGTCAGGTGGCTTCCGACGATCACCGCGGCGTACCCGGCCAGGGCGACGGGCGGCGCGGTCAGTACCGACAGCACCCGCCCTCGCACGATCCGCTCGAGCCACTCCCGGCGCTGCGGCGGCGCGCTGGCGAGGGTGAGTCCGAGCGGACGGCCCCACATGAGCAGGGCCGGCGCCACCATGACGAGCGCGAGGTGCCCGGCCATGTGGGCGGTGAACAACACCTGGTCGTAGACGGCGATGCTGCCGTTGGTAGCCACCGCACACACCGCCAGCCCGGCGAGGAAGGACACCGTGCGCCGCAGCGGCCAGCGCTGTCCCGGCGAACGCAGCGGCACGAGCGCGACCCCGGTGAGGTAGGCCGCGGCAACCAGCACCAGGACCGCCACCGCGACGGCGTCGAGATGCCAGGCAGTGAACAGCGGCGCGCCGAACAACGGCTCCAGTGGGCTCGTCGAACCCCCCCGCGTCAAGGCCTCGGCGGTGCCCATGCCCGGGCCGGCATGCGCGTGTCCGCTCGGGCCCGAATCGAGGTAATGCCAGACGGCCGCGCCCAGTGCGAGCAGGGTCGCCGCGGCGATCGCCCAGGCGGCGACGGCCAGCCGGGGTGCCCGCCGCAAAATCATGCATCCAGTATCCGCGACGCCCCGGCTCCCCGCCCGCCAGCGGTCACTTCAACGCGCGCTGGTGGTCACTTGTAGCTGACCACGACTCCCCACAAGTAACCACCAGTGGCGATGTCAGGAATAGCTATTTGACAGTGTTATCTGACAGTGTCATATTCGGTGCATGGAGCTGACGATCCGCGAGCTGGCGGCCACCGCGGCAGCGGCGGTGTCCGCGGCCGACGTGCGCGGCGCCGACCGCCGCGTCACCGACCTGCCCGACGAGCGCACCATCCGCTGGTACGCGACGATCGGCCTACTGGACCGGCCGAGCGGCAACCGCGGCCGCACCTCGCTCTACGGCGAGCGGCACGTGCTCCAGTTGGTCGCGATCAAGCGCCGGCAGGCCGAGGGACGCACGCTCGCCGAGATCCAGACCGAACTCGTCGGCGCCACTGATCGGACGCTGCGCCGCATCGCCGACCTGCCGC
>JAOPVG010000342.1 GCA_025966255.1 Jatrophihabitans sp. | reverse complement strand
GGCGGCAAGGCCGAGCGGGTGCGCGTCTACGGCGTGGTGTCCGACGATCCCGACTACACCGGCTACCGCGGCCGGGTCGAGCAGGTCGTGCCGAATCTCCTCGACTGGGCCGGGCTCAGCGTGGACGTCCTCGTCGCGGGCCCCAACACTATGATCGCGAGCACGGTGACCGGCCTGACCGATCTCGGCGTCCCGCTGGAGAAGATCCACTTCGATCAGTACGAGGTCGCCGTCTGAGGTGTGTCAGCGGGTGGTCCCGCCGCGTTTCGCCCGCCACCCGATGTGCTCGACCCGCATCAGCTCGATCACGTTGAGCAGCGCAACGCCCGAGGCCAGGAGGGTGAGCGACGCCAGCGCCGGCAGGTGTGGGGCCAGCGGCAGCAGCACGAGCACCCCGGCCGCCGCGGACAGCCGGGTGTAGGACACCAGCCGGAACATCGCCCACCGGGTGAAGCCGAACGTGGCGAGATACAGCGCCGTTCCGCCGAAGAGCAGGCCGGTGACGGCCCAGCTCAAGTGCTCACCCGGATGCGCGATCGACTCGCGGAGCCCGACCGCGACGACCACGATCGCCGCGATGAAGGACAGATGGCCGTACGAGAGCACCAGCCGGGTGATGTCGAGCTGCACCCGGGCCGTGGCGAGCGCGTGCCGCATGGCGTCGGCGGCGAAATGGAAGTACACCCACCACAGGCCGCACGTCAGCGCGAACGCCGCGGCCACAGCGAAGCCCCCACTCACGGTCAGCTGGCCGAGCGGCGTCGACGTGCCGACCGCGACCACCGATTCGCCGAGGGCGATGAGCAGGAACAGCCCGAACCGCTCGGCGAGATGCCCGGCGTCGAAGTGCAACAGCCGTAATCGGCTGCGCATCATGGACGGCGTCGCGAGGTCCACGAGGGCTGCCGCCGCCCAGATGATCTCGCGCGCGGTCCCGTGGAAGAGGGCACCGACCACGAGCGCCGGGCCGGTCAGGAACATGCTCACGGTGTACGGGTTGACGTGGAGCCCGAAGCCGTTGCGGAGCTGACCGAGCAACGCCGACCCAAGGATGAGCCGGCCCGACCAGTACGCGATGGCGAAGACGAGCCCGAGATGCCCGTAGGCCTCCCCCAGTGACAGTGCCATGAAGATGCCGGCCAGCGCGACCGCGAAGATCCGTAACCGCAGCAGTGGACGCGATGCGTCCTGCAGGTTGGTCTGGATCGCCGTGCCCACCCACATCCAGTAGATGGGGACGAAGACGATGAGCGCGCGCAGCAACCCGGGCCAGCTGTGGTCGCGCTCGACCAGTGCCGACATCTCGGTGACCGCGACGACGAAGACGAGGTCGAAGAACAGTTCGGCCCAGGTGACCCGCTTGTCCGACTCCGACTCCGACTCTGGCTCCGGCGCGATTCCGTCGTCGCCCTCGGGCTCGGTGATCGTCTCGGTCATCGGGTCATTGTGTCGTGGCAAGCTGGACCCATGTGCCGCAATATCCGAACCCTGCACAACTTCGAACCGCCCGCCACCAGCGACGAAGTGCACGCCGCCGCCCTGCAGTACGTGCGCAAGGTCAGTGGCACCACCAAGCCGTCGGCGGCGAATCAGGCCGCCTTCGACGAGGCGGTGCACGAGGTCGCTCACCTCACCCGGCATCTCCTCGAAGCGTTGGTCACCACCGCGCCGCCGAAGGACCGTGAGATCGAGGCGGCGAAGGCCCGGGCCCGCAGCGCTGAGCGATACGCGCGGACATGACGGAAGCGGACGCGGTATGTGAATACGCGCGTCGCTTCCATCATGTGGTCGGCGACGAGCACCACGTCGCGTCCCCGCTCGGCGCCTGGCTCGTGCTGGCCCTGGCCGCACCTGCTGCGGTCGGCGCCGAGCGGACCCGCCTCGCCGAGGTGCTCGGCGGTGACCTCGATCGGGCGGCCGCGTTCGCCGGTGAGCTGCTCCGGGCCCCGCATCCGGCGCTACGCCTGGGCGCGGCCGCGTGGCCCCGACCGGGGTTCGAGTCGCCCGCCCTGACCAAGTGGCTGGCCGGAATCGCCGATGTCGCTCAGGTGGGTGATCTCCCGACTCAGCCGGCGGCCGACGCGTGGGCGGCCGAGATGACCGGTGGCCTGATCGACAAGTTCCCGCTGACGATCGAACCGGAGACCCTCTTGGTCCTGGCGAGCACGATCGCCTGCGCGGTGAGCTGGTGGACTCCGTTCGAGACCGCGGACGTCAGCGAGCTCCGCCTGCCGGTCGCCCCGAGTTTCGCCGGGGTGCGGCGGTTTCTGCGCGATCCCGGGTCGGCCCGCGTGCGCGCGATCGTGGCGTCGGACGTGGGCCGGTTGGGCGTTCACGCGGCCGAGTCCAAGGATGGGGATCTCGTTGTCGTGTCCGTCGTCGCGGACGCATCCGTCCCGGCGGCCGACGTCCTCGAACGCGCTCACGAGGTGGCGGTGCCGATCGCCAATGACAGCGAACTCGCGGTCGGCGAGTCACTGTTCGACCTGCCCGTCGGGGTCGGACATTCGTGGACGATCACCGAGCGCCACGCTCCGGTCTCCACCCGAGACGGTCGCGAGGAGCACTGGGACAGCACCCTGTTGCCGTCGTGGTCGGCCGAATCCGAGCATGACCTCGCCAGGCACCCGGACCTCGGGTTCGGCGTCGCGGCTGGCGCACTGGCCCGGCTGATGGGCGGCAACGCCCCTTTCGAAGCCGTGCAGGTCGCGCTGGCTCGGTACACCCGCACCGGATTCGAAGCGGCCGCCGTCACCGCGATCGGGATGTTCGCATCGGCCAGGCTGCGCGAGCGCATCGGGGTGGTCCGCACGGCCCGGCTCGAGTTCGTCCGGCCGTACGCCGTGGTCGCGGTTGCTCGGGGCGAGGGGACCCCGTGGGCCGGCCTTCCGGTGTTCTCGGCCTGGGTCACCAGCCCGGACGAGACGGACTGAAACCGGCTCAGGCCGACAGCCGAAAGCCGCCGCCCACCAGAGGGGTGGACGGCGGCTCCGGGTCGTAGGTCGGGGCTAGATCTGCTCGACCAGGGTGAACTGCACCTGGCCCTCAGGGTCGACGCCGGCGTCGAGGAGCTTGTCGTCGAGCAGTTGCCCGGCGGCCGGTTCGAGGAACACCCGCGCGCCGCTGTCTTCCACGACGGCGTCACCGGCCGCCGGCTCGGCAGCCAGCGCGAGCGTGAGCGCGCCCTGGCCATTGCTGGCGATGCGCACACCGCCGTCGTCGGGGACCTCGGGCTGAGCCACCAGGTTGCGGATCTCGGTGGCGGCGTTGTCGGTCAGGGTTAGCACGGTCGGACTCCTATTCATGTGTGTCTTGGTTGTCGGCAAGCCCGCTCAGATCATCGGCGAGGTGTCACCGGCCGTACCACCTCCACGGTTGTAGCGTCGCCGCCATATGTCAAACCTGCTCAAACTGGGCCCGTCGGCGTCAGCGTTTGCGGGCCCCGCGTTGCTGAGAACTGGAACACGTTCTAGTCTTGGCCCAATGCGCATCGGCATCGTTCTGTTCACCAGTGATCGCGGCATCACCCCGGCCGAAGCGGCCCGCGCCGCCGAGGCCCGCGGCTTCCACACCTTCTACGTCCCAGAACACACGCACATCCCTGTGCGCCGCGACGCCCCCCACCCCGGCACCGGCAACGAGGCGCTTCCCGATGATCGGTATATGCGCACCCTCGACCCTTGGGTCGCCCTGGCCGGGGCCGCCGCGGTCACCGAACGCATCGAGCTGGCCACGGCGGTCGCGCTGCCGGTCGAGCACGACCCGATCACGCTGGCCAAGACCGTCGCGTCCCTCGACCACCTCTCCGGCGGGCGAGTGACGCTCGGCTGCGGTTTCGGCTGGAACACCGACGAGCTCAGCGATCACGGCGTGCCGCCCGGCAAGCGGCGGACCGTGCTGCGCGAGTACGTGGAGGCGATGCGCGCGTTGTGGTCGCAGGAGGAGGCGGCTTACGACGGCGACTTCGTGAAGTTCGGGCCGAGCTGGGCCTGGCCGAAGCCGGTGCGCGGCGACGTGCCGGTGCTGGTCGGGGCCGGCGGTACCGAGAACACGTTCGCCTGGATCGCGCGCTCGGCCGACGGCTGGATCACCACGCCGCGCGATGAGAACATCGTCGACTCGGTCGCCCGGCTGCGCGAGGCGTGGGCCGCGCGGGGTCGGACCGGCGAGCCGCGCGTGGTCGCGCTCGACGGCAAGCCCGATCCCGAGAAGCTCGCCGCGTGGGCGGGCGGCGGCGTTACCGACGTCGTCTACGGACTTCCCGACCGGTCGGTCGACGAGGTCCACGGCTATCTCGACCGGCTCGTCGTCAAGATGGAGACCATGCTGCCCGGCTCGCTCGGCGTCGTCCCAGCCTGAGTCGTCCCAACCTGGCTCGTCCGGGGCCGGCTCGTCCCGGCCCCGCTCGTCCCGGCCCGGCTCGTCCCGGCCCGATCAGCGGCA
>JAOPVG010000171.1 GCA_025966255.1 Jatrophihabitans sp. | reverse complement strand
GACGGCGGCGCGGTGCCGGCGACCATCGCCGTGGTCGACGGACAGGCCCGGATCGGTCTGGACGACGCCGCGCTCGAGCAGGTGGCCGGCGACCCCGACGTCGTGAAGGTGAGCGTGCGCGACCTCGCCGTGGTCGCGGCCCGCGGTGGGGTCGGCGCCACAACAGTCGCGTCCACCGCGCATCTGGCGGCGCAGGCGGCCGTGCGGGTCTTCGCCACGGGCGGCCTCGGCGGCGTGCATCGAGGCGCCCGCGACACGTGGGACGAGTCGGCCGACCTGACCACGCTGTCCCGCACGCCGGTGCTGGTGGTGTGTGCGGGCGTCAAGTCGATCCTCGACGTCGGCGCCACGCTGGAGCGGCTCGAGACGCTCAACGTCGGGCTCATCGGCTACCGCACCGACCGTTTCCCCGGCTTCTACCTGCGCGACTCCGGGCATGACCTGTACTGGACGGTGTCCACCGCCGCGCAGGTCGCGGACGTGCTGCGGGCGCAGGATCGGCTCGGCAGCGCCGGCTACGGGCTCGTCCTCGCCAATCCGATCGACCCGGCCGACGAACTCGACCGCGAGCTGCACGACCACACGCTCACGCTCGGCCTTGCCGCGGCCGACGCGGCCGGGGTGCACGGCAAGGACGTCACTCCGTTCCTGCTCGACTTCTTCCATCGCGAGACGCACGGCGCATCGCTGGCCGCGAACGTCGCGCTCGTGCTGTCGAACGCCCGCCTGGCCGCCGAGGTCGCCGCGGCGTACCGCGCTCCCGGCTGATGCCGCACGTCGTGTGCGTCGGCGATCTGATGGTCGACGTGGTGGCGCAGCTGCCCGGCCCGCTGGCACCCGGCTCGGACACGCCCGCGACGATCACCCTGCACGGCGGCGGGGCGGCGGCGAACGTCGCGGCCTGGCTGGCCGCGTGCGGCACCCGGGCGACCTTCGTCGGACGGGTCGGCGATGATGCGCTCGGCCGGCGCGCGGTGGCCGACCTGACCGCCGCGGGTGTGATCGCCGCAGTGAGTGTCGACCCCACGCGAGCGACCGGCACGTGCATCGTGCTCGTCGACCCGGACGGTGAGCGCACGATGATCCCGGATGGGGGCGCCAATGCCGGGCTCGGCCAGGTCGCGGCAGCGGCCGTGCTGCCCGATGACGCCAACTGCCTCTACGTGTCCGGCTACGCCTTGCTCAGCGGGGGGTCGCGGCCGTTCGCGCTCGCCGCGCTGGCCGTCGCCCGCGAGCGGAGCTGGACGGTCGCGGTGGATGCGGCCTCGGCCGCACCTCTGGCGGCCGCCGGGTCGGACGCGTTTGCCGGGTGGGTGGGCCAGGACGTGCTGCTGTTCGCGAATGACGACGAGGCGCGCGTGCTGGCCGGGCTGGATGCCGACCCGGTGACCTCGCTCGGCGGGCGGTTCGGCGAGGCGGTCGTCAAGAACGGATCGGCCGGCGCGCACTGGTCCGACGGCGTGCTGCGGCAGAGCGTTGCGCCCGACCCGGTCACCGCTTTGGACAGCACCGGCGCCGGCGACGCGTTCTCCGCCGGGTTTCTCGCCGCCCGCCTCGCTGGGCAGGACGTCGCCGGCTGCTTGCTTGCCGCGGCCGCCCTCGGGGCCCGGGCGGTCAGCCGGGCCGGCGCCCGGCCGGCGTACTCCTAGTTGGCGTAGGAGAGATTGGCGCCGGTCAGGTTGATGTGCAGGCCCCGCTCGTCGACGGTCAGCGACTTCACCTGGATCTGGAACGGGATGCCCTGCAACGGCACGGACACATCGAACACCTTGTTCAGCAGCGCGGTCACCTCTCCGCTGAGCTGGCCCGCGCCGTTGATCTGCGTGCTGCCGAAGGACAGCGCGCCGTTGGCGAGGATGGGCTGCGTGGTGACCTCCGCGCTCAGCGTCCGGCCGGCGAGGCTCACCGACTTGCTCGCCTTGATCCGGCCGTTGCCGGCATAGGCGAGATCGACGCCGAGGGTCTTGCTCAGGTCGGCGTAGTTCACGAGCGCGATGGCGTTGGCCGTGTTCGCGTGCACCGAGGAGAAGGCGCGCGACACGGTGACGCCGTCGAACTCGACGTGCACCTGGGCGACCTGCAGCGGCACGCTGGCCGAGCCGACGGGCACGTGGGAGGCGGTCACCGTGATCTTGTCGAAGTGCCCGGCCGCGAGCTGGGTGAGGAAGGGGAAACCGCCGATGTTCACGTCGGGCCGCGACGTGAGGTGCTGCGACTGCTGGATCGTGTTCCCGGCCGTGCGCTCCGCGACGTAGTTCCCGACGCGGTCGGCAACGACGAGGAGCACCACGAGAATGACGAGGCCGATCGCGACGCGTCGCAGCACGCGGGCGCCCCCCGTCGCGGTAGCGGTCATTTGCCGATCCTGGCATGACGCGCTGTGCCACCCGGTGGGGCCCGAACTGTCGGTGCCGGACGGCACACTGCTCCCATGACCGGACGAAGGGCGCTCCTGCGCGAGCGCATCGCCCGGCACGGCCTGGCCGGGCGCGATTGCGGGTCGGTGGCGGCGGCTGCGGCGCTGACCGTAGCCATACAGGCCCAGGATCCGCAGGCATCCCGGCTGGGAATCCGGTCCCGCGCGGCCGACCTCACCGAGGCGGACGTGCTGCATGCCATCCAGACCGACCGCTCGGTCACCCGCACCTGGCTCATGCGCGGCACGATCCACCTCGTCGACACCGCCGACCTGCGCTGGCTGGTCCGCCTCATCGGGCCCGCGATCGCCCGGAAGTACCGCACCCGCTGGCGCCAGCTCGGGCTCACCGACGACGTGCTCGAACGCAGCGTCGCGGGGCTGACGCAGCTACTGGCCGACGGTCCGCGCACCCGGGCCGAGATCAAGGCCGGCCTCACCGAGCGCGGCATCATCATCGACAGCCCTGACCCGCAGGCGCACACCCACGCGATCGTGTACGCGAGCACGATCGGACTGGTATGCCGGGGCCCCGACCGCGGCCGCGACGCCACCTTCGCCCGGCTCGATGCGTGGGTGCCCGACGCCCCCGCCGGTCCCAGCGGCGACGACGCCTTGGCCGAGCTCGCCCGCCGCTACTTCACCGCCTTCTCCCCCGCGACACCGGCCGACTTCACGACGTGGTCCGGACTGCCGTCGTCGCGGGCGGTCGCGCTGATCGCAGACGAGCTGACCGCCACCGACGTCGACGGACGGCCCGGCTACCGGCTCGGCGAGGTCGAGGCGGCGGGTGCGGTGCGGCTGCTGGCCGCGTTCGACAACTACCTGCTCGGCTACCGTGACCGCGAGGCGATCCTCGAAGCCGAGTTGCGCGGACAGATCTACGAGGGCGGCATGATCCACCCGGCCGTCCTGGTCGACGGCCGGGTAGTGGGCCGCTGGGCGCTGGCCAGAGGAAGGGATCCGGCCCGCATCACCGTGCGCCCGTTCGAACCGTTGCCCCGACCCGTGCTCCGCGGTATCGACGCCGAGATCGCCGACATCGCGCGGTTCCTCAGCCGCCCGGTGACCCTCGAGATCGCTGATCCACACCCCTCGAATTGACCGCCTGACGCACTCCGCTTCCGGTAGTAGGGTCGAATGAGATCCACGACACATCCCGCATCACGTGTTCGTCGATTCGACTTCCGCTCCGGAATCGGGCGCCGGCCGAACCGGCAGTCCGAGCAGGGGGTCGAGCCAGTGGCAGCACCCGCGACCGGCGTAGATCGCTGTCGGCGGCGGGTGCGGGTCGCGGGTGTCGTCCAAGGAGTTGGATTCCGCCCTTTCGTCTATGCGCTGGCCCGCGAACTCGGGCTCTCCGGTTCGGTGGGGAACACGGCCGACGGTGTGGTGCTGGAAGTCGAGGGTGCACTTCACTCGGTTGACCAGTTCACGGTCCGGCTGGTCAGCGACGCGCCCGCCCTGGCGGTCGTCGAAGACGTCGTCGCCGAGCCGGTCCCGTGCCGCGGCGGCACCGATTTCGTCATCGAATCGTCGCGCTCCGGTGGTGGCCGAACGCTCGTCTCCCCCGACGTCGCCACCTGCCCGGACTGCCTCGCCGAGCTCAGCGACCCGGCCGACCGCCGGTTCGGGCATGCCTTCATCAGCTGCACGAACTGCGGTCCGCGGTTCACGATCGTGCGCGAACTGCCCTACGACCGCCCGGCCACCACGATGGCCGATTTGCCGTTGTGCGGGCGGTGCGCCGCCGAGTATGTCGATCCCGCCGACCGCCGTTTCCATGCCCAGACCGTCGCCTGCCCCGACTGCGGGCCGACCCTGGTGCTGCATCACCTCGACGAGCGAGTAGTCGGTGACCTCGCCGTCACGCAGGCTCGGCGGCTGCTGGCCGCGGGCGAGATCGTCGCCGTCAAGGGGCTCGGCGGGTTCCACCTCGCGTGCGACGCGACCAATCAGGCCGCCGTCGCCACGCTGCGCAAGCGCAAGGACCGTGGTGACAAGCCCTTCGCGCTGATGGTCGCCGATCTCGAAACCGCCGAGGCGATCACCGACATGAGCGCCGATGAGCGAGCACTGCTGGGCGACGTGCGTCGCCCGGTGGTGCTCGTGCCCAAGCGCACCGACGCCAGGCTCGCCCTGGCCGACGCCGTCGCCCCCGACAGCCCTGATCTCGGCGTCATGCTCGCCTACACGCCGCTGCACCACCTGCTCTTCACCGGCCACGACGCCCCGCGGGCACTGGTGATGACCAGCGGCAACCTGGCCGGCGAGCCGATCGTCATCGACGACACCGAGGCGCGGGCCCGGCTCGCCGGTATCGCCGACGCGTGGCTCGGGCACGACCGGCCGATCCAGGTCCCCTGCGACGACTCGGTCGTGCGGGTCGCCGGGGGCGAGCAATTACCGGTGCGGCGCTCGCGGGGCTACGCGCCGATGCCGGTGGCGCTGCCGGTCGAGGTGGGTCCGGCGCTCGCCGTCGGTGGCGATCTGAAGAACACCTTCTGTCTGGCGGACGGGCGCTATGCGTGGCTGTCCGCCCACGTGGGTGACATGGATGATCTCGCCACCCTGCAGGCCTTCGAGGTCGCAACGGCCCAGCTGTCCGCGTTGACCCGCGTTACGCCGCAGGCGCTCGTCGCCGACCGGCATCCGTC
>JAOPVG010000334.1 GCA_025966255.1 Jatrophihabitans sp. | reverse complement strand
CGCATCTCGCTCACCGACCTCTGCTCGCTGCGCTGCACCTATTGCATGCCGGCCGAGGGTCTGGACTGGTTGACGAAGGCCCAGCGCCTCACCGACGACGAGTTCGTGCGCCTGGCCCGGCTGTTCGTCGATCTCGGCGTGACGAGCGTGCGGCTCACGGGTGGCGAGCCGCTCGTCCATCCCACGTTGCCGGAGGTCATCGAACGGCTCGTGGCGCTCGAGCCGCGTCCGGAAGTCTCCCTGACCACCAACGGCGTGACGCTGGCCAAGCACGCGGCCGCGCTCGCCACCGCGGGACTGGATCGGATCAACGTCTCGGTCGATACGCTCGACCGCGCGCGCTTCGCCGAACTGACCCGTCGCGACCGGTTGGGCGAGGTGCTCGCCGGCGTTGCGGCGGCTGCTGCGGCGGGGCTACAGCCGGTGAAGATCAACTCGGTGCTGGTGCGGGGAAGCAACCTCGACGAGGCGCCCGAGTTGCTCGCCTGGACACTCCTTCACGGCTACCGGCTGCGGTTCATCGAGCACATGCCGCTGGACGCCGACCACACCTGGACGCGCGACGACATGGTGACCGCCGAGGAGATCCTGGCGATCATCGGCGCCAAGTACGACGTGCGTCCGGTCGGGCAGCGGGGCAGTGCGCCGGCCGAGGAGTTCGAGGTGATCGACGGCCCCGACCGCGCCTCGTGGGCCACCGACACCGGACGGCTCGGCATCATCGCATCGGTCACGCGTCCGTTCTGCCGCGACTGCGACCGGCTTCGCCTCACCGCCGACGGACAGCTGCGCACCTGCTTGTTCGCCCAGTCCGAGACCGACCTCCGCGGCCCGATGCGGGCCGGTGCGACTGACGACGACCTGGCCGAGATCATCACAGTTGCGGTGGCCGGCAAGCAGGCCGGGCACGGCATCGGCTCGACCACGTTCGTGCAACCCGCGCGCACCATGTCCGCCATCGGCGGCTGATCTAGCCGCTGGGCGCGGGAAGCTCGAGCCGCAAGCGGCCTACAGCGGATCGCGGCCGAGGAGGAAGTTGCGGCGGGCGAGGAAGTCGGCCAAGGAGTCCGCGTGCTCGTCGCAGGCCAACCAATGCTTCACCCGGGCCGCATCGTGCAGGCGCGGGTTGCGCCACCGCAGATCGGTGGTGGCGTCGGCTCGGCAGCCCTTCGCCGAACACCGCGCCGGCTCATTCAGCTCGGACACCCAGGCACCGTACAGGCTCGTCCCGTACCGTGATCTGGTCCGGCACCGCAGCCCCGCAAGGAGATTCAGTGACCGAGTCCGAACACGTCCAGACGCCCGCCGCCGACGCGTCGGCTCTGGAGCGGGTGATGTTCGAGGTCAAGCGGGTGATCGTCGGGCAGGAACGCCTCGTCGAGCGACTCGTGGTCAGCCTTCTCGCGCAGGGTCACTGCCTCCTCGAAGGCGTTCCCGGCGTGGCGAAGACCCTCGCCGTCGAGACGCTCGCCCGGACCGTCGCCGGCACGTTCTCGCGGCTGCAGTTCACGCCCGACCTCGTCCCGTCGGACATCGTCGGCACCCGCATCTACCGGCCCGGCGCGGAGCAGTTCGACACCGAGCTCGGCCCGATCATGGCCAACTTCGTCCTGGCCGACGAGATCAACCGGGCACCGGCCAAGGTGCAGTCGGCGCTGCTCGAGGTCATGGCCGAACGGCACGTCACGATCGGCGGCATCCGCTACGACGTGCCGGCGCCGTTCCTGGTGCTCGCCACGCAGAACCCGATCGAGTCCGAAGGCGTGTACCCGCTGCCCGAGGCGCAGCGCGACCGCTTCCTGATGAAGATCGTCGTCGACTACCCGACGGCGTCCGAGGAGCGCGAGATCATCTACCGGATGGGCACGCAGCCGCCCATCGCGAACGCCGTGCTGAGCACCGCCGACCTGCAGCGCCTGCAGGCCACCAGCAGCCGCGTCTTCGTCCACCACGCGATCGTCGACTATGTCGTGCGTCTGGTGCTCGGCACCCGCACGCCGGAGCAGCTCGGTCTCAACGAGGTCGCGCAGTGGATCTCGTACGGCGCCAGCCCGCGCGCCAGCCTCGGCCTCATCGCCGCCGGCCGCGCAATGGCCCTCACCCGCGGACGGGACTACGTGCTGCCGCAGGACGTCCTCGACATCGCCGTCGACGTCCTCGCCCACCGCATGGTGCTCAGCTACGACGCGATCGCCGACGGCGTCCCGGCCGCGCACGCCGTACGCCGGATCCTGCAGGCGGTGCCGCTGCCGCAGGTCGCTCCGCGCCAGCGCTCCGGCGGCCCGATCGACATGGCGCCGCCGCCGAACCCGTCGGGCCAGCCGCTGGTCTTCGGCCAGGCCGCGCCGCAGCAGCAGCCGAACCAGTCCGGCCAATGGGGTGAGCGGTCGGCGTGAGTGCAGCGACGTGAGCCGACCGTCCGATCCACCGCACGGTGACATCCCGGTTGCCACGGATCACGGTCCGAGCATCGATCTGCACGGGGCCGATGCGCTGCTGCGCCGGCTCGAGCTGACTGTCCGCAACCGGCTCGACGGCCTGTTGCAAGGCAACTACCTCGGTCTCGTCCCCGGTCCGGGCAGCGAGGCCGGCGACTCCCGCCAGTACGTGTTCGGCGACGACGTGCGGCGCATGGACTGGCCCGTCACCGCGCGCACCCTGGTTCCGCACGTGCGCCAGACCGTGGCCGACCGCGAGCTCGAGACGTGGCTCGTCGTCGACCTGTCGCCCAGCATGGACTTCGGCACGGCGCTGACCGAGAAGCGCGAGCTGGTGCTGGCCGCCATCACCGCCGTCGTGCACCTCACGGTGCGCGGCGGCAACCGGGTCGGGGCCATCGTCGGCAACGGCCAGGAGAGCTACCTGATCCCGGCGCTGGCCGGCCGAGCCCACGCGCGCCACCTCACCCGCCGCATCGCCTCGACCCCTCGTGCCGCCGAGGGCGGTCGCAACGACATCGCCGGGATGCTTGAGCAGCTGCGCCGGCCCCTGCGCCGCCGCGGGCTCGTCGCCGTCGTCTCCGACTTCATGGAGGGCGGCATCGGCGAGGGTCCGTTGCCATGGGAACGCGCGCTGCGCGGGCTCTCCGACCGGCATCAGCTGCTCGCCGTCGAGGTGCTCGACCCGCGTGAGCTGGAACTGCCGTCGGCCGGCCTGGTGACGTTCGTGGACACCGAGTCCGGACGTCAGCTCGAGGTACAGACGTCTGACCGCGTGGTGCGCGCCCAATACGCGGCGGCCGCGCAGAAGCAGCGGGAGCGCATCGCGGCGTCCCTTCGTCACGCCGGCGCCGCCCACCTGCAACTGCGCACGGACCGTGACTGGATCGCGGATGTCGTGCGCTTCGTGATCGCCCGCCGCCGCTTCGTCGTCGGCGCTGTCGGAGCCGGAGTCCGCTGATGCATTTCCTGTCCCCGGTGTACCTGGTGCTGCTGATCGCGGTGGCCGCGTTGGCCGCCGTGTACCTCGTGCTGCAGTTGCGGCGCAAGCAGTACGTTGCCCGCTTCAGCAACGTCGAACTGCTCGGGAGCGTCGCTCCGCGGCGACCGGGGTGGCGTCGCCACCTGACGTTCGCGCTGCTGATGATCGGGCTCGTGGTGCTCTCCCTCGGCGTCGCCAAGCCGTCCAGCGCCGTGCGGGTACCGCGCGACAACGCCACCGTGATGCTCGCGATCGACGTGTCGCTGTCGATGGAGGCCACCGACGTCCTGCCGAACCGGCTGTCGGCGGCCCAGTCGGCGGGCCGCGACTTCGTCAAGCTGCTGCCGTCGCAGATCAATCTCGGACTCGTGAGCTTCGCGCGCAACGCCAACGTGATCGTGCCGCCGACCATCGACCGCGCGTCGGTCGACAAGGGCATCCAGTCGTTGCGGCTGGCGAACTACACGGCCATCGGTGAGGCGGTCTTCAGTTCACTGGACGCCATCTCGCTGTTCTCCCGCACCGCCACGGCCAACGGCTCCACCGCGCCACCGGCCCGCATCGTGTTGCTCAGTGACGGTACGAACACGGTCGGACGTTCGGTGGCCGATGCCATCGCCGCGGCCCGCAAGGCGCACGTTCAGGTCTCGACGATCGCCTTCGGGACCCCCAACGGAACAGTGGTCAGCAACGGCTCCACCGTGGGCGTGCCGGCCGACGAGGACACGTTGCGGCTCATCGCCACCGAGACCGGCGGCACGTTCAACACCGCGCACACCGAGGTGGAACTGCGGTCGGTCTACAAGGACATCGGCTCGCAGATCGGCTACACCACCAAGCAGCGCGACATCAGCTGGCGATTCATGTTCGTCGGCCTGCTGACGCTCTTCGCCGCGGGCGGCGCCGCCATGCTGTGGTCCGGGCGCCTGGTCTAGGGCGCCGTCGACGTCTAGAGCGCCGTCGACCTCACGCCTGCGGGTCGAGCACCAGCTTGCCCACCGAACTGCGGTCGAGCAGCGCGCGATGCGCGTCGGCCGCCCGCTCCAGCGGGTAGGTCTCGCCGACGATCGGACGGATCGACCCGTCCGCGATGAGCTGCATCAGGTCGGTGACGGCCTCGGCGAGCAGGTACGGCCGCTGCACGACGTGCACCAGCCAGAAGCCGATGACCGCGGTGCTGCGGGCCATGAGCCGCGCGGGGTCGACGGGCGTCGGCGGCGTCCGGCCGGCCATGCCGAACACGGCCAGCCGGCCGAGCGGCGCCAGCGCGGCCAGGCTCTGGTCGAAGACCGGGCCGCCGGTCATCTCCAGCACGACGTCCACCCCGCGACCGCCGTTGGCCTCGCGCAGCGCGGTGGTCAGGTCGTCGGTGCGTGAGTCGACGGCGACATCGGCGCCGAGTTCGAGCGTGAGCGCCCGCTTCTGCTCACTGGACGCCGTGGCGATCACGCGCCCGGCGCCCCAGCGCTTCGCGAGCTGGATCGCCAGCGTTCCGACGCCGCCCGCGCCGGCGTGCACAACCACCGTCTCGCCGGCTTGTAGGTGGGTGCTGGTGCGCAGCAGGTGCCACGCGGTCGCACCCTGCACCAGGGTCGTCAATGCCTGCGCGTCGGTCACGTTGTCCGGAATCTCGAACAGCAGCCGCGGGTCGGCGGCCACCTTCTGCGCGTACCCGCCGGAGCCGAGCAGCCCGAGCAGGCGGCGTCCGGACTCGTCGCGGACGACGACCTCGCCGCCCGGGATCAGCGGCAGGTTCTGCTGGGCGAGATAGGAGTTCTCGGTCTGGTGCGTGTCGGCGTAATTGATACCGGCGGCGAGTACATCCATTACCGCCTCGCCGTCTTCCGGCACGGGATCGGGGAGGTCGCGGACGACGAGGGTTTCAGGGCCACCGAATTCGGTCAGCTGGATTGCGCGCACTGCGTGAACCGTACGCGTCAGTAGCGCGTGGGGGGTAAGCCCGTGCGCCGCATCCGATAGCGTCGACAGACGTGAGCGGTAGCGAGGGTGGGCGCACGGTGCTGGTGACCGGCGGCAATCGGGGAATCGGCCTTGCACTTGCGGAGGCCTTCGCGGCCAACGGCGATCGGGTGGCCGTCACGCACCGCGGCAGCGGCGCACCGGACGGCCTGTTCGGGGTGCAGTGCGATGTCACCTCGGCCGAGGACGTCGACGCCGCGTTCAGCGCGGTCGAGGCCGAACTCGGGCCCGTCCAAGTGTTGATCTCCAATGCCGGCATCACCGACGACGGTCTGCTGCTGCGCATGAGCGAGGACTCCTTCCAGCGGGTCCTCGACGCCAACCTCACCGGCGCGTACCGCGTCGCGAAGCGGGCGACCCAGGGCATGCTCAAGGCCCGCAGCGGCCGGATGATCTTCATCTCCTCGGTGGTCGCGCTGTTCGGCGCGCCCGGCCAGGCCAATTACGCGGCCAGCAAGGCCGGGCTGATCGGCCTGGCCCGCTCGATCGCCCGCGAACTCGGCAGCCGTACCATCACCGCGAACGTGATCGCCCCGGGATTCATCGACACCGACATGACGGCCGAGATGTCGGACGCGCGCCGCAGCGAGGTGCTGGCCAACGTTCCGCTCAAGCGTTACGGCACCGCCGACGAGGTGGCCGGTGCCGCCATGTACCTGGCCTCGGATGCCGCCGCGTACGTGACCGGTGTCGTGCTGCCGGTCGACGGCGGCGTCGCGATGGGGCTGTGACACAGAGGAATTCGGGAGAGGACGGCAATGGGACTGCTCGACGGAAAACGCCTGCTCATCACGGGCGTCATCACCGACGCGTCGATCGCCTTCTCCATCGCGCGAATCGCGCAGGAACAGGGCGCGACCGTCGTGCTTACCGGCTACGGCCGGATGTCCCTCGTCGAGCGGGTCGCCCGCAAGCTGCCGTCCCCGCCGCCGGTGGTCGAGCTCGACGTCGCTGATCCCGCGCAACTCGACTCGCTGGCCGACCGGCTGGGTGAGCACCTCGACGGACTCGACGGCGTCGTGCACGCGATCGGCTTCGCGCCCGCGTCCTGTCTCGGTGGCGGATTCCTCGACGCGCCCTGGGAGGACGTCGCCACGGCCGTGCAGGTGTCGACCTACTCCTTGAAGTCCCTCGCCGTGGCCACCCTGCCGCTCTTCGGCGAAGCCGGTGGAGCCATCCTCGGCCTGACGTTCGACGCCACCGTGGCCTGGCCGGCGTACGACTGGATGGGCGTCGCCAAGGCCGGGTTGGAATCCGCATCGCGCTACCTCGCCCGCGAGCTCGGCGCGAGGAAGATCCGGGTCAACCTCGTCTCCGCCGGTCCGCTGCGCACCATGGCCGCGAAGAGCATCCCCGGCTTCAGCCAGTTCGAGGACGCCTGGAGTGAGCGCGCCCCTCTCGGCTGGGACAACACCGACATCGAGCCGGTGGCGCGCAGTTCGGTCGCGTTGCTGTCGGATTGGTTCCCGGCCACCACCGGCGAGATCGTGCACGTCGACGGCGGCTTCCACGCGATGGGTGTGTGAGCCTTGTCCGACTACCAGGCGTTGTTGCTGCTGTCCTTCGGTGGGCCCGAGGGCCCCGACGATGTCATGCCGTTCCTGCGCAATGTCACCCGGGGGCGCGGGATCCCCGAGGAGCGGCTGGCCGAGGTCGCCGAGCACTACCAGCACTTCCACGGCGTCTCACCGATCAACGACCAGAACCGCGCCCTGATCGAAGCTCTGCAGGTCGAACTCGCCGCGCACGGCATCGACCTCCCCATCTATTGGGGCAACCGCAACTGGAAGCCTTACCTCGCCGATGCGGTGCGCCAGATGCGCGAGGACGGCGTGCAGCGGGCGCTCGTATTCGCCACGAGCGCCACCGCGTCGTACTCGTCGTGCCGGCAGTACCGCGACGATCTCGATCAGGCCCGCCGGGTGTCGGGTGAGGGCGCGCCGGCGCTGATCAAGCTGCGGCACTTCTTCGACCATCCCGGCTTCATCGACGCCAACGCCGACGCCGTGCGGGCGGCCCTCGCGACCCTGCCTGCCGATCAGCGCGACACGGCTCGGCTGATCTTCACCGCCCACTCGATCCCGACCTCGATGAACGAGTTCTCCGGGCCACACCTGGACGGGTTGTATGCCGCCCAGCAGCGCGAGACGGCCCGGCTCACGGCCGAGGCCGTGCGTGGCCCCGGGGCGCAGTTCGACCAGGTGTGGCAGTCGCGGTCCGGCCCGCCGCAGGTGCCGTGGCTGGAACCGGACGTGAACGATCACCTCAAGGACCTCGGGGCGCAGGGCGTCACGGCGGTGGTCGTCGCGCCGACCGGGTTCGTGTCCGACCACATCGAGGTGCGGTGGGATCTCGACAACGAGGCCAAGGCCACTGCCCTGGAGCTCGGTATGGCCTACGCCCGCGCCGGCACCGTAGGCACCCATCCGTCATTCGTGACCGCGGTCCGGGAACTGATCGAGGAGCGCACCTCCGGTGCGGACCCGAAGTTCCTCGGCTCGCTCGGGCTGTGCGGAATCGACTGCCCGGTAGGTTGCTGCCCGGCCCCCCGGCGAGGCGCCTCCGCCGCGAAATGACCTTCGCCGACGGCCCCGAGATCGAGCTGCCGGCCGGGGACGTCACGGTCGGCGTCGTCCGGATCGGCAACACGGTCCGGCGCCCGCACCAGAACTCCAGTGCCCGGGTGGCCGGCTACCTCACCCACCTGGAGTCCGTCGGGTTCGACGGCGCACCCCGGTATCTGGGCCGCGACGACTCCGGCCGCGACGTGCTCACCTTCCTCGACGGGGACGTCCCGGGCGATCCGGTCGACGAGTGGGCGACCCGCGACAAAGTGTTGCCGGGCGTGGCAAGGCTGTTGCGGCGGTTGCACGACGCGAGCGCCGGCTACGTGGCGCCGGAACGGGAGCGCGAGCCCGGGCGCCCGGCCCCGCGCCTCCCCGAGGGCGAGGCCCGCATCGTGTCGCAGCGCGACGTGACCCCGCAGAACACCGTGTTCCGCGACGGCGGGGCGTGGGGCCTGATCGACTTCGACCTCAGCGACTGGACGACCCGCTCGGTCGACCTCGCCAACACCGCGATGCACTGGGTGCCGCTGTGCGACCCGGCCGACCGCGCGCCGGCCTACCGCTCGGGCGATGTCGGTGCCCGGCTACGGCTGATGTTCGATGCGTACGGGCGTGACATGTTCTCTACCGACCAATTTCTCGACGCGGCCGAGTTGCGCTTCCGCGGCTCGTACGACGTCATGCGTTGGGCGGCGAAGAATCTCGGCGGCGGCTGGCAACGCATGTGGGACGAAGGTGTCGGCGACGTGATCCGCCGCCGAGTGGCCTGGTTCGACGCGGTCCGATCCGACTTGGTGCAGGCCCTCGCGTGAGAGCGCCGGTCAGGCGCCCTTCGCGTCCGACCAGCGGCGCACGCAGCTGATGTCGGCGACGAAGCGCACCGCCACGCGCTCGGGCTGCCATCGGCGACCGGTCTCCTCGAGGCAGTCGCGAAGCAGCCGGTCGACGTCGCTGCCGCGGTCCTCCGGGGCGTGGACGAGCAGTTCGTCGTGCAGGCACAACACGATGTGCGCGTCGAGCGCGGCGGCCCGGGCCCGCACCGTCACCGCCCACATCTTGAAGAATTCGGCCGCGGCGCCCTGCACGACGGCGTTGCGGGCGAAGCGGGCCCGCGACGCCCGAGCCGAGCGAACGCCCGCCTCGTCGAGTCCGAGCGGCAGGGCCGGCATGCGCACGAGACGGCCGCCGTGGGTGCGCACGTCGCGGCCAGCGCTGCCCGACTCGTGGGCGGTGCGCAGGTACTGCATCGCGACCCGGTACGCCGACTCCATGCCGCGCAGCGCCTCGCCGGCCGCGCCCGAGGTCTGCCCGTACATCGCGGCCAGCACAGCGATCTTGGCCACCGATCGCTCGACGCTCAGCCGAGCCGCCACCGGCGCGTACAGGTCGTCGTCGGCACTGGCGTGGGCCAGCGCGGCGTCCTTCGAGACGAGGGCCAGGATCCGCGGTTCGATCTGACCGAGGTCGGCTCGGACGAGCACATGGCCCGGTGCCGCCACCACGGCGGGCCGCAGCTCGGCCGGCAGGTTGTGCAGGCCGGCCTGGGCGGTCATGCGGCCGGCCGCGCCGTCGCTGCCACTCCACGCGCCCCGCAGCCGTCCGTCGGACCCGACGTGCCGGTCCAGCCAGGTGTAGCCGTAGGTCGTGGAAACCCGTTCGGCCTTGCGCCAGTCGAGCAGCGGCCCGATCACCGGATGGGCTCCGCGAAAGGGTTCGAGGCGCCACGACCGCGTGTCGGGCAGGTCGAAGCCGATGCCGGCCAGCATCGCCTTCACCTGCGCAGGGTTGCGCAGATCCACCTCGTCGGCACCCGACACGTGACCCAGCACGGCCCGATCGCGCGAGCGGCGCTGCCGGCGGGCCTCGTCCTCGTCGGCCGGGCGGGGTCCGACCGTCGACGCGATGATCTGCTCGGCACCCGCACGGTCGACGGGCAGTCCCGCGGCGACCAACTCGGTACACAACAGCTCGGCGGCCGACTCCGACCGCGCGGTGGCCACCGGATCGCCGCCGACGTCGAGCTCACGCAGCCGACGGTGCTGGAGGTGCGCCGCCGCGAGGGCCGTGGCGGCCCAGCGGGCCAGGCGGTCCGGGCTGCGGGCCCAGCCGCCGCTGGCCCACTCCGGCCGCAGGTAGGAATCCGGCCGGGTGACGCTGTGCGCGTCACCGCCGTCCTCGCCGGCGTCGGCGAGCAGGTCGAGTTGGCCCGTAGCGGGGATCGCGTCCAGGGCCAGATCGTGCAGGGCCGCCCACACGCGACCGGGATCGGCGGGCCAGCCGCCGAACAGCAGCCGGTGCACCGCGCTCAGATCCCAACACGTACCGGCGGCTATCCCGTCCGCCGCCAGGCGCACCGCTGTGTCCGACGACCACCACACCCACCGCGGCCGCAGGGCCGTCTCGATGCGTGCCACCACGTCCGACGAGGCCGCCGACCATTCACCGGTACCGGCCGACAGGCCGACGCCGACGCCCGGTGCGACCGTGATCGCAACGAGGTCGCCGCGACCGACACCGTGCTGCGCGAGGCCGGCGAGGACGGTCTCTACCTCGTCCCCGGCCGTGATCACCTGACCATCCTCGCAGCGGCGATAGGGTACCGAGCATGCGCGCGGTCGTGTACGACGCGTTCGGCGCGATCCCCGAGGTCCGCGACATCGCGGCGCCGGTTTGTCCGCCGCACGGCGTCCTCGTCCAGGTCGAAGCGACGGGCGTCTGCCGCAGCGACTGGCACGCGTGGCTCGGCCACGACGACGACATCGTGCTGCCGCACGTGCCCGGCCACGAGTTCGCGGGCGTCGTGGCCGAGGTGGGAGCGGAGGTTCGCTCGGCCGCCGTCGGTCAGCGAGTGACGGTGCCGTTCGTCTGCGCCTGCGGTAGTTGCGAGCAGTGTCTCGAGGGCGAGCAGCAGGTATGCCCCAATCAGACCCAGCCCGGGTTCACGCACGCGGGATCGTTCGCCGAACTGGTGGCAGTGCACCACGCCGACGTGAACCTCGTCCCGCTACCCGACGCGATCGACAGCATCACCGCCGCGGGCCTCGGCTGCCGATTCGCCACCGCCTACCGAGCCGTCGTGGCGCACGGCCAGGTGCAGCCGAACATGTGGGTGGCGGTGCACGGCTGCGGCGGCGTCGGTCTCGCGGCCGTGATGATCGCAGCCGCTCGGGGTGCGCAGGTCGTGGCCGTCGACATCGACGAGGCGGCGCTCGAACTCGCGCGGTCGTTCGGCGCCGCCGTCACGCTCAAGCCGCCCGCGGCCGACGAGATCCTCGAGGTGACGGGCGGCGGCGTGCACGTCAGCATCGAAGCGCTCGGCCGAGCCTCGACGTTCGCCGACTCGCTGGCCGGCCTGCGGCGCCGCGGGCGGCATGTCCAGGTCGGGCTGCTGGTGGCCGACGATGCCAATCCACCGACGGACATGGCGGCGGTGATCGGCCGGGAGCTCACGATCGTCGGCAGCCACGGCATGCCCGCGCCCGCCTACCCGCCGATGCTGGCCGAGATCACGGCCGGCCGGCTGCAACCGAGCCGCCTCGTGTCCCGCGTGATCACCCTCGACGAGGCGCCGCTGGCGCTGGCCGGCCTCGGCTCCCGCGGCGGCGGAACCACCGT
>JAOPVG010000314.1 GCA_025966255.1 Jatrophihabitans sp. | reverse complement strand
GCGGCCTTGCCGGTCTTGCCGGACAGCACCGCATAGAGCGTGTACGTGCCCGCGCCGACCCGCTGACGGGTCCCCGCACACTTGGGCTGCGAGGTCAGGCCCGACCACGTGATGCTCACCCGCACCGCCCGGTTGGCGGCCAGCGTGCGGTCGTCGGTGCCCGGCTGGACCTCGCAGTCATGGCTGCCCCAGACCCGCGATTCCCCGTTGTAGACCTTCAACTCGATCTGCTTGTCGGCGAGGTCCTGGACGCACGGCTTGCTGCCGGTGTTCGTCACCTGCAGCTCGACCATGGGCTGGTCGCCGATCTTGTACGACGACTTGGCGACGACGGCGGACACCGCCAGGCCGCTGGTCCGGCAGCGGGCCGGCGGTATCGACGAGGCCCGCGGCCGGCTGGACGTCGCGGGCTTGCTGGAAGCCTTGGACGTCTTCGCGGACTGGGTCGTGGTAGCAGCGCGAGGCGTGCTGCTCGACTGGCTCGAGCTGGAGTTGGCGGCGGCGGCTGTCTTGTTGCCGCTCGAGGTCACCACCCGCAGCGTCAGCGCGAGCAGAAAGATGACCAGCACGATGGTGCCGAACACCAAGAGCCGGCGTCGCCAATAGACCGACGGCGGCTGCGAGCCAACGGGACGAAACATGTCGCCGTCACGCTAGCGTCTGCGCCTGTGCCGGCCGCGCCGACGCGCGCAAAGGGCCGCCGGGCCACGTGCGAAAATGCGGCGGTCATGGCTGCCGCCCGCCCCGCACCAAATGGCTCCGATCTCGCCGGGCCTGTCCTTGCCTGGTACGCGGCCGCCGCGCGGGAGCTGCCCTGGCGGGCCGCGGACGCGAGCCCGTGGGCCGTCCTGGTCAGCGAAATCATGCTGCAGCAGACGCCGGTCGCGCGGGTGCGGCCGGCGTACGACGCCTGGCTGCAGCGCTGGCCGACCCCGAGCGCGCTCGCAGCTGACTCCGCCGGAGAGGCCGTCCGGATGTGGGGCAAGCTGGGCTATCCGCGCCGGGCTCTGCGGCTGCACGAGTGCGCGACGGTGATCACGGCGCGCTTCGGCGGCGCGGTGCCAGACGACGTCGCCGAGCTGCTCACGCTGCCGGGAGTCGGCGCCTACACGGCGCGAGCCGTGGCGTCGTTCGCGTTCGCGCAGCGGCACCCGGTGGTGGACACCAACGTGCGGCGGGTGGTGGCGCGGGCGGTGGACGGCCAGGGCAATGCCGGACCGCCGTCCACGGCTCGCGATCACGCCGCGGTCGAGGCCCTGTTACCCACCGAGCCCGCGGTGGCCGCTCGCGTCGGAGTCGCGCTCATGGAGCTCGGTGCGCTGGTGTGCACCGCCCGGACACCGCGCTGCCCGAGCTGCCCGATCGCCGATCGTTGCGCGTGGCGCCAGGCCGGCTCGCCGCCCTACGCCGGCCCAACGGTGCGTCCGCAGCGCTTCACGGGCACCGATCGGCAGGTGCGCGGCCTGCTGATGGACGTGCTGCGGGGTTCGGACGAGCCGGTGGTGCGAGGGGCCCTGGACCTCGTCTGGCCCGACGCGGCGCAACGTGAGCGGGCCCTGGCTGCCCTGGTCGCGGACGGACTGGTCGACCCGCTGCCGGACGGACGGTTCGCCCTCCCCGCCTGATGCCTCAGACCGTCACCTGGAAGCTGCCCGTCCGCGCGCCGGTGACCGTGATCGTCACCGTGTGCGGCCCAGGCGAGCGGTAGGTGTGCTTGCCGGTCACCGCGTACAGCCCGTTGACCCGACCGGGGCTGGGTGCGGTGCCGGCGATCGTGCCGGTGATCGACTTCGCGCCGTCGCCCCAGTTGATCGTCGCGGTCAGGGCGGTCGGTGCCACGCCGGGAGCCGACAGTGCCGCGAGCGTGCCGGTGACTGCCCCGTTCGGCTGCACGCTCGCGTCGGCCCCGGTGCCGGTGGCCGTCCACGGCACCTGCGTGGTGGTGAAGAAGTTCAGCCCGGCCGCCTGCAGGCGCGGACCTTGCCCGGCCACCCGCTGGGTGAAGTCGGTGAAGGCCGGGCTGGTGACGCCCGTCCGAGCTTCCTTCGGCGACCACGCGACTTCGGCGAGCGCCATCAGCCGGGGCAGCAAGAGGTACTCCGCGTCGGCCATCGTCGGGATCGTCTCGGCCCACAGCGCCGCTTCGACACCGATGACGCTGCTGTCCGGAACGCCCGCGAACGAGCCTGGATCCCAGTTGAAGTTCTTGTCGAGGTCGCAGCCGCGGCAGGCCCAGCCGAGCCCGAGACCGCTCTTGTCGTTCGGGTAGGACTGGTCGACATACGCGTGATCGGCCGGCGCCATGACCACCTTCATGCCCTTCTGCACGGCGGGCACTGCGTCCGTCGCACCCGGCATCCAGGACTCGGCAACCGATCCGGCAGGCGGATTCGAACCGACCGTGGTCGCGTACCCGTCGGCCCAGCCCATCGGCGTCTTGCCGGCGGCCGTGACGATCTGGGTCTCGTGATTCACGAACGACGTGTACTGCGCGGGTGTGAACGGATGCGCCTCGTCCCCGCCGAGGTGGTAGTACGGGCTGCTCGACAGCGCGGCCAGCTGCTGGGTGATCGCTGTGTAGATCGCCCAGGTGTTGTTGCTGTCCGGGCACATGCCGCTGTAGCCGACGGCGCCCGTGTAGTTCCAGGTCGGCGGAGTGTTGTAGCCGCAGCTGATGTCCTGGGGGTGGCCGTCCAGCAGCTTGTTCTTGGTGTCGTTGTACTCGGACATCTCGATGGCGTTGTTGTGGCTCGGCGAGTCCACCTCGGGCACCACCGTGATGAAGTGGTCCCGCGCGTAGGCCACGACCTGGCGGTACTCGGCCTGGGTCCAGAAGCCGCCCGGATCCATCGTGCGGCCGCCTGTGCCGACCGAGCCCTGGCCACCGATCGCGGTCAGTCTCGGGAAGCCCTTGATCACGACGCGGAAGCCCTGGTCGTCGCTCAGGTGCAGGTGAAACGTGTTCATCTTGTAGGACGACGCCTCATCGATGAGCTGCATGACTGCTGACGACGGCTCGTAGTGGCGGGCGATGTCGAACATGAAGCCGCGGTAGGCGTAGCGCGGGTAGTCGGTGATCGACACGGCCGCAATCGTCCACGGGCCGGGGCGCACGGTCGGGCTGGCGATCCACGCCGGCAGCAGCTGGCGGATGGTCTGCACGCCGTTGAACAGGCCCTTCGACCGAGGCGCGACCAGGGTGACGTGGTTCGACGTCACGCTGAGCTGGTAGCCCTCGTGCAGTTTGTCGTTGGCGAGCGTGCCGGGGTCCGCGAGGACGAGCTGGATGTCTCCGGCGTGCACGCTGCCCGACTTCACGGGGAGCGTGAAGCCGGTTGCCGGGGCCAGGTCGGCGGCGAGGTCCTGCGCGATGAGCTTGGCCGTCGCCGACGACGCCAGGATGCGGGTGTTCGCCGTCAACGTGAACGCGCCGCTGCCGGCCGCTATCGAAACCGGCTTGGGAACGATTTGGGGCAGGTCCGCCCCGGCTGACGTGTTCGGGGCGCCGACGGCGCGGGGCGCGGAGGCGAGCGCGGCGACCGTGAGCGCCGCGATGATCACACTGCAAACCTTGCTCATGCTGGTTTTGGACATGCGTGTGCCCTTCTCAGAAGGTTCTCGAATCGATGAACATCCGGGATGGCCTAGCCCAGTTTCTTCATTGTTTGGTCTACACCAATTCACAAACTGTGACAAGAGCCTTGTTCTGGACAAACACGCTGTTACATGATCTTGTTGCGTTGCCATTCGGGCGCACGAAAAGGGGGCCGCCTGGTGGCGGCCCCCTCTGTCGTTACTGCGTCTGGCTACTCGGCGGTGACGCCGGCCGCCGGCTCGTCGAGGGCGAGCGCGGACGGCTTGGCCTCGCCGCGGAACGTGAACTTCGACGGACCGTCCTTCTTCATCGGGTCCTCCGGAGCGGTGTCCACGACGACGATCTGACCCGCCGCGAGCTCACCGAACAAGATCTGCTCCGACAGCGGATCCTCGATCTCACGCTGGATCGTGCGACGCAGCGGCCGAGCACCGAGCACGGGGTCGTACCCCTTCTCGGCGAGCAGGGCCTTGGCTGCGGGCGTGAGCTCGATGCCCATGTCCTTGTTGCGCATCTGGACGTCCAACCGAGCCGTCATCAGGTCGACGATCTGAACGATCTCTTCCGGAGTCAGCTGGTGGAACACGATGATGTCGTCGATGCGGTTGAGGAACTCAGGCCGGAAGTGCTGCTTGAGCTCGTCGTTCACCTTCTGCTTCATCTGCTCGTAGCGCGACGACTCGGTGTTGGACGCCGAGAAGCCGAGGCTCACGGCCTTGGAGACGTCGCGGGTACCGAGGTTGGTGGTCAGGATCAGCACCGTGTTCTTGAAGTCCACGACGCGACCCTGGCCGTCGGTCAGCCGACCGTCCTCGAGCACCTGCAGGAGCGTGTTGAAGACATCCGGGTGAGCCTTCTCGACCTCGTCGAAGAGCACGACGCTGAACGGCTTGCGGCGCACCTTCTCGGTGAGCTGACCGCCCTCGTCGTAGCCGACGTAGCCGGGAGGCGCACCGACGAGCCGCGACACCGTGTAGCGGTCGTGGAACTCGGACATGTCGATCTGGATCAACGCGTCCGCGTCGCCGAACAGGAACTCGGCCAGCGTCTTGGACAGCTCGGTCTTACCGACACCGGACGGACCGGCGAAGATGAACGAGCCACCGGGACGCTTCGGGTCCTTCAGTCCGGCGCGGGTACGCCGGATCGCCTGCGAGACGGCCTTGATCGCCTGCTCCTGGCCGACGACCCGCTTGTGCAGCTCGTCCTCCATGCGCAGCAGACGCGCCGTCTCTTCTTCGGTGAGCTTGAAGACCGGGATGCCCGTCCAAGTGGCGAGGACCTCGGCGATCTGCTCGTCGTCGACCTCGGCCACGACGTCGAGGTCGCCGGCCTTCCACTCCGCCTCACGCTTGCCCTTGTCGGCCAGCAGCGTCTTCTCCTTGTCGCGGAGGGACGCGGCCTTCTCGAAGTCCTGGGCGTCGATCGAGGATTCCTTCTCACGACGGACGTCGGCGATGCGCTCGTCGAATTCCCGCAGGTCCGGCGGAGCCGTCATCCGGCGGATGCGCATGCGCGCGCCCGCTTCGTCGATAAGGTCGATCGCCTTGTCCGGCAGGAACCGGTCGCTGATGTAGCGGTCGGCCAGCCCGGCGGCAGCCACCAGGGCGGCGTCCGTGATCGACACCCGGTGGTGAGCCTCGTAACGGTCGCGCAGACCCTTGAGGATCTCGATGGTGTGCGCGACGGTCGGCTCGCCCACCTGCACCGGCTGGAAGCGGCGCTCGAGTGCGGCGTCCTTCTCGAGGTACTTGCGGTACTCATCGAGCGTGGTGGCACCAATGGTCTGCAGCTCGCCGCGGGCCAGCATCGGCTTGAGGATGCTGGCGGCGTCGATCGCGCCTTCAGCGGCACCGGCACCGACGAGGGTGTGGATCTCGTCGATGAACATGATGATGTCGCCGCGGGTGCGGATCTCCTTGAGCACCTTCTTCAGGCGCTCCTCGAAATCACCGCGGTAGCGCGAGCCGGCGACCAGCGAGCCGAGGTCGAGCGTGTAGAGCTGCTTGTCCTTCAGCGTCTCGGGAACCTCGCCCTTGACGATCGCCTGGGCCAGACCCTCGACGACGGCGGTCTTGCCGACGCCTGGCTCGCCGATCAGCACCGGGTTGTTCTTGGTGCGGCGGCTGAGCACCTGCATGAGGCGCTCGATCTCCTTCTCGCGCCCGATCACCGGGTCGAGCTTTCCCTCGCGCGCGGACTGCGTCAGGTTGCGCCCGAACTGATCGAGCACGAGCGAGGTGGACGGCGTGGCCTCCGAAGCGCCGGCGGCCGGCTCCTTGCTCTGGTAGCCGTTGAGCAGCTGGATGACCTGCTGGCGGACCTTGTTCAGGTCGGCGCCGAGCTTGACGAGGACCTGGGCGGCGACGCCCTCACCCTCACGGATCAGCCCGAGCAGGATGTGCTCGGTGCCGATGTAGTTGTGGCCGAGCTGCAGCGCTTCGCGCAGCGACAGCTCGAGCACCTTCTTGGCTCGCGGCGTGAACGGGATGTGGCCGGAGGGCGACGAGCCGCCCTGTCCGATGATGTCCTGGACCTGGCTGCGCACCGCCTCGAGCGAGATGCCAAGCGACTCCAGCGCTTTCGCGGCGACGCCCTCGCCTTCGTGGATCAGCCCGAGCAGGATGTGCTCGGTCCCGATGTAGGAATGGTTGAGCAGACGTGCTTCCTCTTGGGCGAGGACGACAACTCTGCGAGCCCGGTC
>JAOPVG010000312.1 GCA_025966255.1 Jatrophihabitans sp. | reverse complement strand
GAGGGTCGCGGTCGCGCTGCCGCGCACGTCCAGGGCGAGGGCGAGCAGCGCGGGCAGCCGGTCGGCCTCGGTGGTCAGGACGAGCCGGTGCCCGGCCGGCGTCGTCCGGAGCAGTCCGCGCGGATCGGCGTCGTCCGGAGCAAGGAGGAGCGGGCCCCGCGACGGTGACGCGGCGGCCGCCGCCAGCCGGGCCGGCAACCCGACGGTCTCGACCGGCACTGTGGACAGGTCGGCCAGCACACTGCGACCGGGCATGTCCCGCGTCGCGACCACGAGCACCCGCGGCCCGCCCGCGGTCGGGGTCGCCCGGCCGACGAGTGCTCGCGCACCGGCATCCTCGGCGAGCACCGTGTCGGCGGCGTCCAGTTCGGCCCGCAGGCGCGCATCGAACGGACGGGTCGGATCGGCGGCGTACAGCACGACGGTCCGCTGCTGGGTCCGCTCGGGCTCGACCGTCACCTCCACGACCGTGCCGGGTGCGCGCAGGGCGGCGACGAGCGAGCGCGGCAGGTCCGACGACGCCGCGTCCGCGTGCGTGGCCAGCGTGCCCGGGAGCCGGAGCGGGCTGCGCCGGACGACTGCGGAGCCGGCCGGATCCCAGCCCGAGTTCGCCTGGGCCTGCAGGGAGAAGGTCTCGCCGCCTGCGCTGATCGTGATGCGCACCGGTCCGGCGAGCGGCTGGGCCGGTTCGGGGTGGACGGCCACCGCAAGCACGCAGGTGGCCCGCTCGGTGATTGCTGCGTCGACGGTCAGTTCGAGGGTCTTGGTGTGGGTAGCCCGGATGCGGTCGTCGCCACGCCCCACGAGTCGCACCCGCACACCCTATGGTGGGCCGCGTGCGGCAGGTGGTCGGCAAGCGGACGCTGGACCTCGACGCCGCCGCGTTCGCCGAGACGCGGGACCGATATCGGGGCTTCGTCCTCGACATCGGCACCGGTGATGGCAAGCACGTCGTCGGCCTGGCCCGCTCGAACCCCGACGTCCTCGTCGTCGGGCTGGACGCCGGACCCGACGCCATGCGCAAGACCGCAGCCCGGGCCGCGGCGAAGCCGACCAAGGGCGGGCTGCCCAACGCCCAGTTCGTGTGGGCATCGGTGGAGCAGTTGCCGGCCGAGCTGACGGGCGCCACCGAGGTGCACGTGCTCATGCCGTGGGGCAGCCTGTTGCGCGCGTTGGTGCTGCCGGACGAGGCGGTGCTGCGGCGCATCGCGGCGGCGTGCGCTCCCGGTGCGCAGTTTCTGGTCACGCTCAACCTGCACGCATGGCGTCCTCCCGTCCCCGAGGTCGGTGCCGCGCCCGAGCCGACGCCGGAGTCAGCGCTCGGGGAACTGGTGGCCGCGTACGGCCGCGCGGGCTGGCGACTCGACTCGGCCGACTATCTCGCTGACCCGCAGATCGCCGAGTTGGGCACGTCCTGGACCAAGCGCCTCGGCTCGTCCCGCGATGCGCTGGCGGTACTCGCTCTGCGCGGCCGGATCGGTTAGGACGGGCGAGGACGCTCGTCGGGCGCCTCTCCTGGCTCAGGGACGCCGCCGCGCCGTTGCCGGCGTCGCTCGGTGAGGAAACGTTCCCCAAGCGCGCCTCAGGACGGGTACTGGCGGCAGTACTCGTACAGCGCCATCGACGTCGCCGTCGCCACGTTGTAGCTGTACGGCAGTCCCCACACCGGGATCTCCACGCAGTCGTCCATCAGCTCGAGTTCCTCAGGCGTGAGCCCGCTGCGCTCGTTGCCGATCACCAGCGCCACCCGCCGCGGGAACGCGTACGTGTGCAGATCGGACGAGTTCGTCGTCTGCTCGAGTCCGACGAGCCGGTAGCCCTCACGCCGCAGCGCCTTCAGGACGGGCGGCAGCGAGTTCCGCACCTCGAGCTCCACGCTGTCGGCGCCGTCGCGCGCGATCGTGCGGTCCAGCCGCGCATTGCCGCACACGATCATCCGCTCGATGCCGCAGCAGCCGGCCGTCCGCGCGATCGTCGACAGGTTGACGTTGCTGCGCATCGGCGCGCACGCCACCACGATTTCGCGCGGCGCCGTCAGCGCCACGGGCGGCCGGTGCCTGATCTGTGAGAACACGAGCGCTCAGCCACCCGCCGCGTTGAGATCCCGCCACTGCAGCTGTGCGTCCGCCGCAAATCGCAGATGCAACCGCGTGAACAGCTTCGCCGCGGCCACCCCGCTCCACGGGGTAGGCAGCAGCTGCGGAGGCAGCGCCGGATCGATCCACGGGAACCGTCGCCACGCGTGGACGAGTTCCACCATTGCGGTGAGCGGATCGCGGGCGTCCCGACCGCGGAACCGGGCCAGGAACTCCTCGTACCGCTCCTCGATGGCGTCGAGATCCCAGGCCTGTTGCACCATCGCCGCCAACCGCCCCTGCCCACGGTGCTCGGCCACGAAGATCTGCGCATCGGCCAGCACGCCCGCCTCGTCCAGCACCCGCTCCACCTCGCCCACCCGATCGGCGTGCGTGCTCACCCACACGCCCGGCGCCGGACTGCCGAGCCCGGCCCACGTCAGCCGCGTCCGCAGTAGGTGCCGGGCCGGACGTTCGTTCTCCGGTGCGCGGGCGAGGACGAGCAGCCACCGCCCGTCCCACTCCGAGCCGACGCCGGTGAAGCTGTAGATCCGCTCGGCGCCCGAGACCAGCAGCTTCTCCGCAGCGTCGGTCAGCGTCCAGCGCGTGCGCCGCCCGACCCGCTCCGACTCCAGCCAGCCGTCGGCCGCGGTGCGCATCAGCGCCTGCCGGGTCGCCTTCTCCTCCACGCCCAGGCGGCCGAGCACGTCGATGAACGCCGACGTCCAGGCCGACTTGCCCGTGGGGAGCACGAACTCACCGAGCACGGTGAACAGCAACCCGCGCGCGCTCTCCGCCCCCGCGGCATGCCGCCGCGAAAGTGTGGGAGCCCGCGAGAGATGCGGGGTTGCACTCATGGGCCGTCCTGTCGTCGTTGCGATCATTCTTGCCGATCCATCAACATGCTACGAACTGTTGACGTTCCGCTATCGCTACGTAGTATGAATGAATGACCGGTCTGGCTGTCGAAGAGGAGCCGAGCGCTCCGTCCGCCGAGTCCCCGCGGGTCGAGTTTCAGGTCGAGCCAACCTCGTACCAGCACTGGCGCCTGGATTTCGACGGACCGATCGCGACGTTGACGATGGACGTCGACGAGCAGGGCGGCCTCGTGCCCGGCTACGAGCTGAAGCTCAACTCCTACGACCTCGGCGTGGACATCGAGCTCTACGACGCCGTGCAGCGGCTGCGCTTCGAACACCCCGAGGTGCGAACCGTCGTCCTCACCAGCGGCAAGGACAAGATCTTCTGCGCCGGCGCGAACATCCGCATGCTCGCTGGGTCACCGCATCCGTGGAAGGTCAACTTCTGCAAGTTCACGAACGAGACCCGTAATGGCATCGAGGACGCGACCGCGAACTCCGGCCAGACCTACCTCGCCGCGCTGAACGGCACCGCGTCCGGTGGCGGCTACGAGCTCGCCCTGGCCTGCGAGCACATCATGCTCATCGACGATCGCTCCTCAGCCGTGTCGTTGCCCGAGCTACCGCTGCTCGGCGTGCTTCCCGGCACCGGCGGGCTCACCCGTGTCGTCGACAAGCGCTTCGTCCGCCGCGACCGCGCCGACTACTTCGCGACCAAGTCCGAGGGCGTGGGCGGCAAGAAGGCGGTCGACTGGAAGCTCGTCGACGAAGTCGTCCCCCGCCAGAAGTGGGCCGACACGGTGGCCGAGCGGGCGGCCGAACTCAGCCAGAACTCGACCCGGCCCGACGACGCCCACGGCATCACGCTTGCGCCCCTCACCAAGGACCGCGCCGACGACGCGATCACCTACGACCACCTGCGGGTCACGCTCGACCGCGCCACCCGTACGGCCGAGATCACCATTGCCGGCCCGCAGGCCGACGCCCCGGCCGACGTCGCCGCGATCCACAAGCAGGGCGCCGCGTTCTGGCCGCTCGCGGTTACCCGCGAACTCGACGACGCGATCCTCGATCTGCGCACGAACGAACTCGAACTCGGCACCTGGGTGCTGCGCACAACCGGCGACGCCGCCCGCGTGATCGCCCACGACGACCTGCTGCTCGCCAACGACGACGACTGGCTCGTCAACGAGATCGTCCACTACCTCAAACGCACGCTGAAGCGCCTCGACGTCACCAGCCGCAGCCTCATCGCCCTGATCGATCCGGGCAGCTGCTTCGCCGGCTCCCTGCTCGAGCTCGCCCTGGCCGCCGATCGCTCGTTCCAGCTCTTCGGCGTCTTCGAGGACGTCGCTCCCGATGCCGAGCCCGCGGCGATCACCGTCGGCGCGATGAACCTCGGCCCGCTGCCCATGGGCAACGGTCTGACGCGGCTGCAGACCCGCTACTACGGTGACGACGCCGCGCGCGAGGCGGCCGAAGCCCGCGTCGGCGACGCGCTGCTCGCCGAGGACGCCGAGCAGCTCGGGCTCGTCACGTTCGCCCCCGACGACATCGACTGGGACGAGGAAGTCCGCATCACGGTCGAGGAGCGCGGCAGCTTCAGCCCCGACGCCCTCACGGGCCTCGAGGCGAACTACCGCTTCGTCGGGCCCGAGACGATGGAGACCAAGATCTTCGGACGCCTCACCGCCTGGCAGAACTGGATCTTCTACCGCCCCAATGCCTCTGGCCCCGCCGGCGCGCTGCGCAAGTTCGGCACCGGGCAGCGCGCCGACTTCGACCGAAAGCGGGTGTGAGCCATGACGGCCACCGCGGACTACAGCGAGAAGATCCCGAACAACGTCGACCTGCACGAGGACCGCCGTCTGCAGCGCGCGCTCGAGAGCTGGCAGCCGAACTTCCTCAACTGGTGGGAGTCGATGGGCCCGACGCTGCCCACCGAGGACGTCTACCTGCGCACTGCGGTCAACGTCGGCCGCGAAGGCTGGGCCAACTTCGGGCACGTCGCCATGAGGGACTACCGCTGGGGCATCTTCCTCGCCGAGCGCGACCAGGAGCGGCAGATCGGCTTCGGCGAGCACAAGGGCGAACCGGCCTGGCAGAAAGTGCCGGGCGAGTATCGCGCCGACCTGCAGCGGCTCATCGTCATCCAGGGCGACACTGAGCCGGCGTCCGTTGAGCAGCAGCGCAATCTCGGCGCCACCGCACCCTCGCTCTACGACCTGCGCAATCTCTTCCAGGTCAACGTCGAGGAGGGCCGGCACCTCTGGGCCATGGTCTACCTGCTGCACGCCTACTTCGGCCGCGAGGGACGGGAGGAGGCGGAGGAGTTGCTGCACCGCAATTCCGGCAGCGACGACGCCCCTCGCATCCTGGGCGCGTTCAACGAAGAGACGCCCGACTGGCTCAGCTTCTTCATGTTCACCTACTTCACCGACCGCGACGGCAAGTACCAGCTCGGCACCCTCAAGGAGTCGGCGTTCGACCCGCTCAGCCGCACCTGCGAGTTCATGCTCAAGGAGGAGGCCCACCACATGATGGTGGGCACCACCGGCATCGACCGCGTCGTCGAACGCACGGCGCAACTGATGATCGAGAACGAACAGGACGACGTGAGCCAGTTCGGCGCCATCTCGCTCGACGTGATCCAGAAGTACCTGAACTTCCACTACTCGGTGTCCCTCGACCTCTTCGGCGGGGAGACGTCCACCAACGTCGCGAACTACTACACGGCCGGGCTCAAGGGTCGCTGGATGGAGGACCGCCGCAAGGACGACCACCGACTCAGCGACGACGCCATGCTGGTCGACGCCGTGCTCGAAGGCGAGATCGGCCAGACCGAGGTCTCGGCGCTCGTCGGGCTCAACACCGACCTTCGCCGTGCCTACATCTCCGACTGCGAGGGCGGCGTCAAACGCTGGAACAAGATCCTCGACGACGCCGGGCTCCCGCAGCGGCTCAACCTGCCGAGCATCGCCTTCAACCGCAAGGTGGGCGCCTTCGCCGCCATCGAAGCGAGCCCGGACGGCCAGCAGCTCAGCGCCGACGAGTGGACGAAGAAGCAGGGCGACTGGCTGCCCACCGACGTCGACAAGACCCATGTGCATTCACTGATGCATCCCGTCTACGAGCGGGGCAAGATTGCCTCGTGGATCGCGCCACCACGAAACGGGATCAACAACCAGCCGTTCGACTACGACTACGTCCACCTCTCCTGACCCGGGGGTGGCAACGGTGACGCTCTTCAACGCGTGCGAGTACCTGCTCGATAGGCATGTGGCCGCCGGCGACGGCGACCGGCTCGCGCTCACCGGCGTCGGTGGCGACCTCAGCTACGGGCAGCTGCACGACCGTGTCGTGCGCACCGCCGCCGGCCTACGGGCCATCGGGCTGCAGTCCGAGCAGCGCATCCTCATGTGCATGGCCGACTCGCCTGAGTTCGTCATCGTCTATCTCGCCGCGATGCGCATGGGTGCAGTGCCGGTACCGGTGTCGACGATGACGCATGCCGACGGTCTCGCCGAGCTGCTGCGTGATTCGCGGGCTCGGCTGCTCGCCGTCACGCACGAGTTCGGCGACCTGGCTTCGGCGGCAATCACCGAAGCGCCCGAGCTGATCGGCGTGGTGGCCGGTCCGGGAGCCCGACTCGTCACCGACCGGCCCGTGCACCACCTCGACGACCTCGACGGCGACGACCACAGCAGCTATCCGACCACCGCCGACTCCCCGGCGTTCTGGCTGTACACGTCCGGCACCACCGGGCTGCCCAAGGGCGCGATGCACCGCCACGGCTCGATCCAGTACACCTGCGAGACGTACGGCATCCAGGTTCTCGGCATCACCGCCGACGACCGCTGCCTGTCTGCCGCAAAGGCCTTCTTCGCGTACGGTCTCGGCAACTCGGTGCTCTTCCCGCTCGCCGTCGGCGCCGCCGCGATCCTCGAGCCCGCGCCGTCGCGCCCCGACACGATCGCCGAGCGAGCGCAGAAATACGGCGCGACGCTCTTCTTCGCCGGCCCGACGTTCTTCGCGAACATGCTCCGCGCGCAGCTGCCGGGCGATGCGCTGGCCGGCGTCCGCATCGCCGCGAGCGCCGGCGAGGCGTTGCCGGCCTCGCTCTGCCGACGGTGGACGTCGCACTTCGGTGTCGACATCCTCGACGGCATCGGCATGACCGAGATGCTGCACATCTTCCTGTCCAACCGCGCCGGCCAGGTGCGCCCCGGCACCACCGGCGTCGCCGTCCCCGGCTACGACCTGAAGATCCTCGGTGCGGACGGGCACGAGGTCGAACGGGGAACGCCCGGCACGCTGTTCGTCCGCGGCGCCTCCACGGCCACGGGGTACTGGTCGCGCTACGACGCGTCGCGGCAGGTGTTCCAGGGCGAGTGGCTGCGCACAGGTGACACCTACGTTCAGGACGCCGACGGCTACTACGCCTGCCTCGGCCGCACCGGCGACATGCTCAAGGCCAGCGGCATCTGGGTGTCCCCGGCCGAGGTCGAGGCTCGGCTGCTCGCGCACGACGCCGTCGCGCAGGCCGTGGTCGTCGCGGCTGTTGATGTCGACGGGCTGGAGAAGCCGGTCGCCTACGTCGTCCGGCACGG
>JAOPVG010000292.1 GCA_025966255.1 Jatrophihabitans sp. | reverse complement strand
CTTCACGGTCAAGATCGTCAAAGGCTGATCTGAAGTAACGCCAGAAGGGCCCGGGGCACTCTGCCCCCGGGCCCTTTTGTTTCCGCCGTCACGTCGCGGGCGGCGTCGCGGATCTTTGGGACAAGCGGCGGGCCGTACTCGACGGCGTCGAGCCGAGTTCGCGCAGTCGCCCAACGACCCACCAAACCCGTCGTAGAGCTGGCCTGACCGGGCCGCCCGGGGAACGGGCACAACGATGTTCTGCCGACTGAGCTACACCCGAGGTGGTTCAGCGCCGTCTGCGGTGGCGGTGGGATTCGAACCCACGGTGGTTTTACCCACACACGCTTTCGAGGCGTGCTCCTTTGGCCGCTCGGACACGCCACCGCCGAAGAGGTTACAGGACGGCCGCTCACCGGCGGGACGCGAAGAACTCCGTCAGCAGCGCCGCGCTGTCGTCGGCCAACACCCCGCCGACGACTTGTGGACGGTGGTTGAGCCGCCGATCGCGCACGACGTCCCATAGCGATCCCACGGCGCCGGCTTTGGGGTCCCAGGCCCCGAACACCAGCCGCGCCACCCTCGCGAGTACCAGCGCCCCCGCGCACATCGTGCACGGCTCCAGCGTGACCACCAGCGTGGCGCCGCTGAGCTGCCACGACCCGAGCGCGGCCCCGGCCCGGCGCAGCGCCACCACCTCGGCGTGCGCGGTCGGGTCGTGCGCCGACTCACGCTCGTTGTGGGCCGACGCGATCACCTCACCCGCAGCGTCGAGAACGACGGCACCGACCGGGATCTCGCCGCGATCGAATGACTGCCGTGCCAGGACCAGCGCCGCGGTCATCGCCTCGGCGTCGGACAGACTCACCCGCGCAGGTCTTCGAACACCTCGCCGCAGCCTGCCTTCTCGCACACGGCGAGCAGCAGATCGACCGGAAGCGTGCCCTCGTGCTCGCACATCGCGACAAGGTCGGCCTCGGACGTGCCGAGGTCGTGGGCGACGTCAGGGTCGCCGAACGGCGCGCTGTCATGCACAGGCGGGGTGTCGCTGAGGAGGTTCTCGTCGTCCTCGAGTTCTTCGCCTTCCTGGCCGCCGATCTCGACAAGTTCCTCGGCGACGATGGCGGCCATCGGGTAGCGATCGGCGGCGTGCCCGTCGGAGAGGAAGGCGCGCGGATCATCGTCACTCGAGTCGAGTCGGACGATGGCCGCGTACTCGTCGTCCTGTTCGATCAGCAGCAGTCGGACGTTGCCGGACACATCGCGGAGGACATCGCCCAGGTCGCCCAACGACTCGCAGTCGTCGAGCACCGCTTCCGCACCGTTCCAGCGGTCACCGCTGCGGGTGAGTACTGCTGCGAAGTACGACATGGCGCCTCACCTAACCCAGGCTGCTTCGATAGCTCGACCGTAGGGCTCACTCAACTCCAAGCGCTCGACAATTGTGTCCAGCATCTCCTCGGGGAGCAGCTCGAGGTCGTCGAGGATGTCCTCCATCTCGTCCTCACCGAGATCGAGATCGCTGAACAGCTCGAGGTCACCGACTGGCCACACTTCGTCCAGCTCGTCGTCGGCGGGCGGATCTTCACCCAGCCGCGACATTGCCTGCTCGGCGAGCGGAAACTCGACCGCTGCGGTGAGGTCGGAGAGCAGCAGCGAGATGCGCCGCCCGTCTTGGCGGGCGATGACGAAGAACTCGTCCTCCACGCAGGCGATCACGAACGGCCCGCCCTCGGGCGGCTGCGAGCGCAGCGCCGACAGCAGCACGCTGAGGTCGCCGAGGACCGTGGGGGGCAGCGGCTCCACGCGCCATTGCGGACCCTCGCGGTATGCCGCGACTGCGAACCCTCGCTGTGCCATCTGTCCCACCACCCTTCGTCCACGATGTCATGCGGGTCTCGATCCTGGCACGGAAAACCCGGGAGCCGAAAGTCGGTGACCAGATGGCGATACGGTCGCGCGGTGAGCTTTTCCCGGGTCGCGGTCCTCGGACTGGGCCTGATCGGCGGATCGTTGCTACAAGCTGTGCGCCACGCGGGCATCGAAGTCGTCGGTTACGACGTCGATCCGGCCACCGCCGCAGCCGCCTCGGCATCGGGCTTCGCGCTGGCCCCCACTGATGCTGTCGCGGCACACGGCGCCGATCTCGTGGTGCTCGCGATGCCACTGCCCGAGGTGCCGGAGGCACTGCGGTCGCTGGCGCCTCATCTGGGCCCGAGGACGGTGCTGACCGACGTCGGCACCCTCAAGGCTCCGGTGCTGGGCGCGGTTCGAAAATACGTCCCCGACGTCACTTTTGTGGGTGGTCACCCGCTCGCCGGCGTCGAGGAGACGGGGTGGGGAGCGGCGGATCCGCTGCTGTTCCGCGACTGCCCCTGGGCGTTGACACTGGAGACCGATACGCCGCTGGACGCGTGGCTGAAGCTGGCCGGCCTGGTCTGCGACCTGGGCGCGAAGCCGGTGCCGACCACGGCGGCCGAGCAGGACGCAGCTGTCGCGCGCGTGATCGGGCTGCCGCACGTGCTCGCCGGGGCGCTCGCGCTGACCGGCTTGGCCGGCGGCCCGCTCGGCCTGTCCCTGGCGGCGGGGTCGTACATGTCCGGATCGCGGGTGGCCCGGACCCGTCCCGAGCTGGTGACCACCTGGTGCGACGGCAACCCTGGGCTCGTGGAGGCACTCGACGACGCGATCCGGCACCTGACCTCGGCGCGGGACGCGCTGGCCGCGTCCGGCTCGGTGTATCCACTGGCGGCCGCCGGTCACGACGCCCGGATCAACTGGGAGCACCGCCAGTTCGAACCCGTCGAGCTGCCCGCGTCAGCGGCTGAGTTGGTGCGGCACGGGCAGACCGGCGGCTGGGTCACGGCGGTGCTGCGCGACGAGGGCGAAGTGCGGCTGCTCGGGATGCGCCCGATCGCTTAGCCCGACACCGAGTCGAGGTACTGCAGGAGGTCGTGCGCGGCCAGCTCGACTTCCTTGTGCCGCCACTCCGAGGCCCGATAGACGCAGGCGATCAATCCGGAGCGGTGCAGGCGGCGGAAGTCGCCGTACACGAAGGCGTAGCGGGCCTTGGTGTGGTCCGGCGCCCCTTCGGTGAGGCCGAGATGCCACAGCGCGTACTCGTCCCACGAATGCTTTTCCAGAAATGCGTTCTGCTCGGCGGCTGAGGGCTGCACCTGGCCCCAGTCGCTGTTGAGGACGTACTGGCGGGACTCGATGAGCCGCCGAGCCTTGGCAACCGCCGCTGCATTCACCGAATACTTGGCCATGCCGACCAGCCTCCCCGGCCGCGGGGCGAAGATCCAGGCACAATCGAGGACGTGGTCTGGTCCGTACTCGGTGTGCTCCTCCTCGGCCTCATCGCCGGCGCCGTCGCCAGGCTCTTCGTCCGCAGCCCCCACCGTCTCGGCTGCCTGGGTACGGCACTGCTCGGCGTCGTCGGCTCCTACGCCGGTGGGAGCCTGGGCGCGTTGCTGTTCAACGACAAGTTCGATCTACGCAAGGCATCGACGTTCATTGGTGCGGTGGTCGGCAGCATGATCTTGCTGGCGGTGTGGCGGCTGTTCGACGGTGCCCGGAGGCGCGGCCGGAGCCGGCGCCGCTAGCTCGGGCCTCCTCGGGTCGCGAACTGGTGGCGTCCTGGTTGCGGACGGGATCTCGGTGGATGTACGAAGACCACACCGCGGGGCCGGAATGTTT
>JAOPVG010000287.1 GCA_025966255.1 Jatrophihabitans sp. | reverse complement strand
CACATCGCCGCCCAGCTCGCGCAGAGCGGCGCCCGGGTGCGGATCGTGTACCGGCGCAGCACGGACGCCCTTGATCGCCTCAGGGCCGAACTCGGCGAGGCGGCTGCTCTGGTGAGTGGGCACGTCGGCGACGCAACGGACATCGCGTTCTGGCGCGACCTCGGCGAGGAGATCCGCGCCGACGGTGGGCTGGACCTGCTCGTCTGTTCGGCTTGGCCCACCTTCCGCAAGCTCGGCCACGCGCCATCGGCCGTCGCGGACGCGGTCGCGCACGTCGGTGACGGCTTCGCCATGGTGGCGGCCCCGCTACTCGAACTCCTGCCGGCCATGACCGGCGCCGAACCGGATGTCGTCGTGCTCTCCAGCGATCTTGTCGTCCGACCCGATACCGCCTATTGGCAGTACACGAGCGGCAAGGCGGCCGTGGAGGGACTCTGTGCCGCCCTCGCCCCCGCGCATCCGTCGGTCACGTTCCATATCGTCCGACCCCACCTGCTGGCCACCGACTACGCGCAGGGGGCCGGCGGACCCGAACCCGGGGACCCCGCCGTGGCCGCCCGGCTGCTGCTCGAAGCGTGCGCCACCGGAGCCGGTGGCCTGAGCGTTCTCGAGATCCCGGACGGCGCCGCATGACCGCGCCCATCGAGTCGCTGCGCGACGCGCTCGCGGTCGTGAACGGGGCCCGCCGCTCGCTGCCCGAGGATGCCGAGGCGTACTCGGCCGGACTGGCGTGTGGCTTCACGCCGCTGCACCTGCAGACCTTTCTGCAGGCCCAGCTGCAGTCCCGCCGGCCCGCCGCGCGCGTGGCCGTCGATACCGGGCTGTACGGCGCGCTTCCCGAGGGGCTCGAGCAACTCGCGGCCACCGGCGTGCGGAGCTGCGCGGTCGTGATCGAGTGGTCGGATCTCGACCCGCGCCTCGGCAAGCGCGAATCCGTCGCCGCACCGATCGCGACCGACGACGACGTCGTCTCGACGGTCACCGGCCGGTTGGCCCGCCTGCGGGACCGCATCGAACCGCTCGCTGCGAATTCGCCCACCGCGCTCGTCCTGCCCGGGCTGGATCTTGCCCCGGCCTACGCGTCGCCTCCGGGCCTGGTGAGCCCGCTCGAGACCCGGCTGCGCTCGGCGCTGGCCGACTTTGCCGCCGACGTCTCGTCGCTGGACGGCGTGCGGCTGGTTGCCCCCGCGTTCGACGGGCCGGTGTACGACCTGCAGTCGGACATCCGGTCCGGCTTCCCGTATACCGCCGGTTACGCGAGCGCCCTGGCCGCGGCGTTGGGGGCGGCGCTGGCTCCGGTGCCGCCCAAGAAGGGCCTCATCACCGATCTCGACGACACGTTGTGGCGCGGGCTGGTGGGCGAGGTCGGCGCCGACGCCGTGACCTGGGACCTCGATTCCGGCGCCCTCGTGCACTCGCTCTACCAGCAACAACTGCAGTCGCTCGCCGATCGCGGGATCCTGCTCGGCGCCACGTCCAAGAACGATCCCGAGCCGGTGGAGCAGGCGCTCGATCGCCCCGACCTGCTCCTCGACCGCACCCAGATGTTCCCGGTGATTGCGTCCTGGACGGCGAAGTCCGAGGGCGTGGCCCGCATCCTCGAGGCGTGGAACATCGCGGCGTCGGACGTCGTGTTCGTCGACGACAACCCGATGGAGCTCGCCGAGGTGCAGGCGGCGTTTCCGGGGATCGAGATCGTCCCGTTCCCGACGCACGACCCGGACGGCGTCGACGCCATGCTGGCCACGCTGCGGGGATTCTTCGGGCGCCGCCGGGTGAGCGCCGAGGACCGGCTGCGGCTGGCGAGCATTCGCTCCGGAGCCGAGCTGCGGGCCGAAGCCGCGCAGGCCGGCGACGACACCGACTTCCTGCGCGACCTGTCGGGTCACGTCGTCGTCGACGATGAGGGCGGGTGGCGGGCGCCGCGGGCGCTCGAGCTGGTGAACAAGACGAATCAGTTCAACATCAACGGCCGTCGCCTCGACGAGAGCGAGTGGCGGTCCATCGGCGAGAGCTCGGACGGTCTGGCCTGCACGGTGTCCTACGCCGACCGCTTCGGTGCACTCGGCGTGATCGCGGTACTGGCCGGTCGCGTCGACGGCCGCGCGCTCAACGTCGAGACGTGGGTGATGAGCTGTCGCGCCTTCTCGAGGGCGATCGAGCACCATGTTCTCGCCGCACTGCTCGATCGCCACGGTCTCGACGAGGCTCGGGTGCGATTCGCGGCCACCGACCGCAACGAAGTTGTCGCCCGATTCCTCGACACCGTAGGGCGCACGGACACCGAAGGCATCGTGGTTGTCGAGCGGCGGACCCTCGAGCGGTCTGACAGAATCGGCATCCACGCGACCGACTTCGCGTCGTCGTGACCTCGGAAGGGACCACACCAGTCATGGACACGAACGAGCCCGACGCGCAGGTGATCGACAAGGAACTGGTGTCCTGCTTCCAGTCCGTGTTCCCGTTCCTGTCCGACGGCGAGATCCGGGTGCTGCGCAAGGACGACTTCGCCGAGTGGGACTCATTGGCGTCGCTCAGCCTCGTCACCGTGATCGAGGAGGAGTTCCGGATTCGGCTCGACGATGACGCGGTGCTGGGTCTCGAGAGCTACGCCGCGGCGCGCGCCGTCGTGGAACAGAAGACCGCGAAGTCTCGCTAGGAATGCCGACCGGCACTGTCGCGCGCCCGGACCTGCGCACCCGGATCGTCACGCTTCTCACGAAACCCCTCGACCGACCCGTCTTCTACAAGCTCGCCGGGCGGCTGCAGGAGCGGCGGCAGCGAAAGCTGCCCGACAACGAGATCCGCCAGCTCACCGCGCTGCGCGCGGCCTACCAAAACAGCACTGGCCCGGACGTGCTGATGTTCGGGGACTCGGCGATGTTCTGGACGCGCCCGGGCGAGACCGATCCTCGTTCGCTCGGCGACCTGATCCAGGACGAGCTCGGCCGCGGTGTCGGGTTGCACACCATCGTCGGGCCGGGCTACAACCCGCGGGTGGTGATGGCGTTCCTGCACGCGCTCAAGGACTGCCCGTCCCGTCCGAAGATCGTCGTCGTCCCCACCTCGCTGATGATGGCCGGTCGGGCCTGGCTGCGGCATCCCTCGCTGGCCTACGAGGTCGAGGGCGCCGCGCTGCGCGAGATCATCGATGCGGGGGAGCCGTACCCGGCCAAACTCCCGCGCCCGACGGACGCCGACTGGGACCGGTACGACCGCCTGCCTGCCGCCAGCTTCTCCGGTGCCAAGCGCACGTACGGCGAGATCCGGATCATCCTCAACGCGATCCCGGCGACGAAACTCGGACTGCCGACCACGAAGTGGCAGCAGCTCGTGCGGGTGCGGGCGCTGCTGGAGCTGGCCAACGCCGAGCGGCTCGAGCCGGAGACGGTCGGCGTCCAGCTCGTCGGCGAGGCGGCCGCGATGCTGGCCGACCTCAACCTGCCCGCCCTCGCCTACATCCCGCCCGTCAACCTCGACGTGATCGGCAAGCTCTGGAACGAGAAGGTCGTCGAGCACGTCGAACGCAATGCGTCCGTCATCGAGGCGGCCTTCCGCTCGACGGGCGGACCGGGCACCGACATCGTCAACGCGGTCAAGGGCACGCCGGCCAACGAGTTCTCCGACCCGGCCCACCTCAACGAGCACGGCCGGCACCGCTTCGCGGCGCTGCTGAGCGCGGAGATCCGCAAGCGCCTGGCCTGATCGGCGTCCGGCCGCCGCGACGCAGGTCAGCTGCGGCGCATCTTGCTGCCGGTCGTGGCGATCTCGGCCACGAACCGGATGCTGCGTGGTTGGGCGGCCGCCGGCAGATCCGCGCACGCATCGCGCACGGCAGCGTCGATCTCGTCGGTGTCCGCGCCGTCGCGGGGGACGATCTCGATCGCCACGATGGCACCGGCCAGCGGACTCGGCCGGCCGAACACGCGCACGAACTCGACGCCCGGCACGG
>JAOPVG010000273.1 GCA_025966255.1 Jatrophihabitans sp. | reverse complement strand
AGGCGAGCACGCGAGCCCAGCGGCACTCGCTGCCGTCAGCGGCGCGGTCGTAGATGTGGCCGCCGACGCGCGGCTCGAACGTGGTCTCGACGATCGCTGCTCCGAGCAGGTTGTGCTCCGGCGGCTTGAAGTCGCCGAACCGCTCGGTGAATACGGTGAAGGCCCGTTCGATCGGTGCCTCGACGACGATCTGCCTCAGTACCACCGGTGCCGCTGCCTGGGTCATGACCTCTCCTCTGTCGGTTCCTCTGTCGGTTGTTCGACGACGTCCTTGTAGCTGGCCAACGCCCGGTTCCAGAACGTGTCCAGCTGGTCGCGCAACGCGGCCACGCCGGCCGGGTTGAGCCGGTAGATCCGGCGGGTGCCGGCCGCCCGCTCGGTGACCAACCCGGCGTCCTTCAGCACCTTCAAGTGCTGAGACACGGCCGGCCGGCTGACCGGTAGCTCGGCGGCGAGCTCGCCGACCGCTTGGGGGTGGTCGGCCAGGCGCTCGACAATGGCGCGTCTGGTGCTATCCCCCAACGCCTCCCAGCCAGCTTCGTAAGTAGCCACGAACGGTAAGTGTGGTCTTACGAAGCCGCTGGGTCAAGCGGCAGCGGCTGCAGCGGGACTTCTACCTCAGACTGAACCCGACCGGCCGATCCGACTGCGACATGTACGAACGCCGCGTCGATCGATTCATGGCGAACGCGGCCAGGCCAGGGGTCAGCCACCGGAAGGCGTGTCAGGGCAGCTACCGACGCAGGCTGACAACACCGACATTTCCTGGGCCGGACGGGACCTGACAGGCCGCGCGGCGATTCGGACGATGGTGCCCCTTCCGGACAAACGGCAAATGCGTCCAAACTTTGCCCGCGTCGGGTGCTCCGCCTCCGACCTCACGGGCGAGGGAAGGGACGCCCGTCGGGTTACCCACCGGCGCAACTCGCCGCCACCTATCGGGAGAATTCATGAAGCTTCTGTCCTGCCTGGCCGCGCTCGCGGCGGTCTTCGCGGTGGCCCCCGCCGCTGGGGCATGTGTCTTGTCCTTGTCGGCGGCGGGTGCAACGGCCGTCCGGACGACCGCCCCGACCGGCACCGCGGCGGCCCTCTCCAGCGTGAACATGGAGGCCACGGTCAAGGCGGCGCAGATCGACCCCCGTCGCGCCGACAACACCCTCACCCCGGGCGCCAAGAGCAGTGTGCTTCTGGTCGAGCAGGCACTGCAGGCCAAGCACCTGCTCGCCGCGCAGTGGGTCGACGGCTACTTCGGCACCACCACGATCACCGCGTACACGCAGTACCAAAAGTCGCTCGGCTACACCGGCCTCGATGCCAACGGGCTGCCGGGCAAGTCCTCGCTCACGAAACTCGGCGCGAGCCGCTTCACCGTCACGAACGTCGTAAGTCCGGGAACGCGCGTCGACACCGGCGGCATCGTCATCAACACCCGTACCAAAAGCATGCTCACCGAGGCCCAGCGCCTGCTCGGTCGATCGCTCGTCCTGGACCAGGGCTCCTACAACCCGGTGGCGATCCCACCTCCGCGGGCACCCACGACGGCGGCGGGGTCGTCGACGTCTCGGTGCAGGGCATGACCACCGCCACCCGTACCGCGGTCGTGCGCGGGCTGCGCCAAGTCGGCTTCGCCGCCTGGTTCCGGACCCCCAGCCAAGGCGACTGGCCCTTCCACATCCACGCTGCCGCCATCAGCGATACGGACCTCTCCCCCGCGGCCCAGCACCAGGTCGGCGACTACTACCTCGGCCGGAACGGCCTCGCGAATCGCGGACCGGATGACGGCCCCAAGGTCACGATCCGCAGCTGGGAGGAGTACCAGCGCCAGTGACTCGCTGCCGCACGACCTAGACCAGCCGCACCACCCGACAACCCGAGGAGAACAACCGCATGACAACGTTCAGCAAGTCCCTGAGCCTGGCGGCCGCCGCGATCTCGCTCGCCGCCCCGGCCCTCGTGCTCGCCAGCCCGGCTGCTGCGGCCGGGCGCGACGGCACGTGCGCCGCCGGCGAGTTCTGCTACTACTACAACAGCGGCGAGGCCGGGTCGGTCTCCGACTTCACCGGGTCAGTGGCCGACTACGGCGCGACGCAGCCGGGCTGCTACGACTTCAAGGGCGCGGGCGCCGGCAAGGGCGTCTGCGTCAAGAACAACGCCGCCTCGGTGTGGAACCGCACCAGCAAGACTGTGCGCGTCTTCTTCAACAGCAACTACACGGGGTCCCACCAGGACTTCGCGGCGGGCGCCAGGGGCAACCTGAACGCCACGCTGAAGAACAACAACGCCTCGCACCAGGTCGGGCCCGTCGCATCACGCACGAACATGTCGTCTGCCCTGTACGCGACCAGTGGCGGTCGTATCACCTGCGGATTCGACGGCTACACCTCCACCCCCGGTCGTCACGAGGGTATCGACATCGCTCGCAGTGTCGGGTCTCCAGTCCACGCCCTCGTGAGCGGCACGGTCATCTACGTCGCGCGCGGGGCCACCGGCAGCAGCGGGCTGTCCACGATCTCCGTCTACAACTCGTCACTGAACAAGACGGTGATCTATCTGCATTCGGCTCCGGGGTCAGGCGTGTCCGTGGGAGATCCCATCAGCCGTGGTCAAGTGATCGCGACCGAATCGTGGCACGGGGTGTCGTCCGCCTCCGGCGCCCACACTCACGTCGAGATGCGTCTGGGCCGGCAAACTCACGCGGCCAAGAGCGTCAGCGACCCGGTCCTGGACAACCCGAACCCGACCTCGTTCTGGAACTCCCAGG
>JAOPVG010000271.1 GCA_025966255.1 Jatrophihabitans sp. | reverse complement strand
TGGTGGTGGGGTTAGCTGCCGGGAGCGTCAGGTACGCCGGTAGGTCGGTCGCCTTCCCGGTAGCGGTAAGCGAAGTTGGGCGTCTGCTGCGATGACGCCGCGTCCGTCAACGCGCAACCGTTACGAGGTGGCCCGGGCCGCTATCCCGGCCACGCCCTCAGACCGCCGCCCATCGAAGCCGGCAACCGGAAATGCGGATGGACGACCCCAAGGAGGACCCATGAGCGTGGCTGTCGCCATACCCGGTCCGCCAGTGAGGCCGCGCCAGTGGCGATCGGGCCCGCTGGCCGGCCGGTATCCAGCGGCCGCGGCGATGGTCGTTCTCTTCCTGGTCCCCTACCTGGGCCTGTCGTCCGCCCTTCAGTCGGTCACGCCGATCGTCGCCGGACGGCTGCACATGAGCCTGCAGGCGGTAAGCCTGACCTCGGGCATTGCCAACGCCGGATATGCGGCCGGCACGGTGCTGGCGGTGCAGTTCGCGCAGCATCTGCCGCAGCGGCGCATGGTGATTGTTTACGCCAGCCTGCTGGTGATCGGATCAGTGCTCGCGGCGGCGGCGACCGTCCCGGCGATGTTCATCGTCGGGCACGTGTTGCAGGGCCTGTGTACCAGCCTGCTGCTGATCTCGGCCGCGCCGCCGCTGTTCCTCGGCTACCCCGCGGCCAAGCTGCGCTGGACGGCGATGATCATGAATGTGTGCATCTTCGGGGCCGTCGCAGCGGGTCCGCTGGTCGGGGGTGCCCAAGCCTCGTTTCACGCCTGGCGGCCCCTGTTCTGGATCGTCGCGGGCATCGCCGTTCTGGGTCTGGCGATGTCGCTGCTGACCTTCCAGGACGCCCCGCCGGCCGACCCCAGCGCACCCAAGGATCCCATCGCCGTCGGGCTGGCCACCAGCGGATCAGTGGCCGCGTTCTGGGGCGCCTCGGAGCTACTCACCCACCGGTTCCTGGACCCCTCCGCCTTCGGCCCACTGGTGGGCGGCCTGGCGCTGATCATCATCTTGTGCGTCTACCAATACCGGGCCAAGCGCCCGCTGCTGATGCTGCGCAGTCTGGCCAGCACAATCCCCGTCGCCGGGATCGTGGTCGCCATCTGCGCGGCGGCCGCCTCCACGTCGGCAATCGGGCTGACCGCGACCGTGCTCGCGCCTCACTACACGCCGCTGCACCTAGGGCTGCTGTACCTACCCGAGCTCGGCGGGGCGGTGCTCACCGCGGTCGCGTTCGGCCTGATATTCAGGACTCGCCTGCTCCACTACTTCGTCCTGACCGGAATGGTCTTCCTCGCCGCCGGGATCCTGGTGATCCGGGCCGCCGTCCCGCCCACAGCCACGCTCACGCTGGTCGGCTCAGGGCTGATCGGCGTCGGCATCGGCGCGTCGGTGACGCCGGCGCTGTTCCTGGTCACCTTCTCGTTGCGGTCGGCCAGCATCCAGCGGGTGTTCGCCATCCTCGAACTGCTGCGCGCCGTCGCTGCCTTCATGATCGCGCCGATCCTGCTGCATTTCGCCACCACAGTGACCGGACTCCCGACAGCGGCGATGAATATTAGCTTGTGGATCTGCTTCGGGATCTCCGCAGCCGGGGCGGTCGTCGGTGTCTGCCTCTACGCGCTCGGCCGGGTACGCCCGCCGGCTCCATCGCTGGACCGGTGGACCGGCGGCCAGGAACCGGCCTGGGCGTCCCCGCCGCTGCTGGCGGCCCTGCGGCCCGGCCGGGCCGAGTCGGTCCGGGGAGCGAGGGCGGCCCGCGCGTCGGGCGGCCGCGACAGCACCGGCCGACTCGCCGCGGCATTGACCGGGCGACCGCACCCCAACCGGCACGGAGTCCGCAGCCGGGACGACCGGCTCGGCCCCGTTGTGTTGGGCTACGACGGCACCGAGGCGGCCAAGTCCGCGATTGCCGAGGCCGGCCGCCAACTGCCCGGCCGGCGCGACGCGCTGGTCCTCACCGTCTGGAGAACGTTCAACGTCGAATTCGTTCCCGAGCCTGGGGCGCAGTTCGATGCCGCCTGTAGCGGCGAGGTCAAGGAAGCGGCCGAGCAGACCGCCGGGCACGGAGCCGCGCTGGCCGAGGCGGCGGGGTTCCGGGCGCGGGGCGTGGCGATCGAGGGAACGCCCACCTGGAAGGCGATCGCGGACGCCGCCGACGACCAGGACGCGAGCCTCATCGTCGTCGGCTCGCAGGGCCGGGCCGGGCTGGGCGGCCGTCTCGCCGGAAGCGTTGCGGGTGCCCTCGCGTCCCATTCGCGGCGACCTGTGCTGATCGTGCGCGATGACGGCGGAGCCGAGGTTCACACGCCGGAAATGGCCCTGGCGGTTAGCGCGGCCAACAGCATCGAGGACGGACACGCCCCGCCGTAACCCTTCGAGATGACCATGAACCGTTCGGACCCGTTGGCTGATCACCAATGCGCGACGATGTGGAACCTGGGCCAGCAGGTCGACCTCGGGTCATGCCAGCAGGCGAACCGGACGTTCCAGGATTCCGATGAAGGCCCGCATCCAGACTGCGGCGGTGACGCCATCCACCGGGCGGTGATCCACCGACAGCGTGAAGTTCATGACCGACGCGATGTCGATGCGGCCCTCGATGACCACCGGCTCCTGGCGTACCGCGCCGACGGCGAGTATCGCGGCGTGTGGCGGGTTGATGATTGCAGCGAATTCCTCGGTGCCGTACATGCCGAGGTTGGTGACCGTCAGCGTCCCACCCTCGAGTTCGGGCTGCTGCAACGCGCTGCGGCGAGCGCGGTCCCCGAGGTCGGCCGTGTCGCGGGCGATCGCGCTGACGCTCGCGGTGTCCACGTCGCGCAGCACCGGCGTGACCAGGCCCGCGTCCGTGGCCACAGCGACCGCGATGTCGACCGAGGAGTACCGCCGGATCGCTTCCGCGGTCCAGATCACGTTCATGTCCGGAACTTGCACGTGGGCCAGTGCGGCGGCCTTGATCACGAGGTCGTTGATCGACACCCGGAAAGCCGCCACCTCGTTGAGCTCCG
>JAOPVG010000264.1 GCA_025966255.1 Jatrophihabitans sp. | reverse complement strand
CGACGATCGGCCGGGCCGCGGACCCGCTCGAGGCCGATGCCGACCGCCAGGCCGATCGCGTGCTCGGTGCGCTGCGTCGGCGGGCCGCGGCCGGAGCCGGCGAACACGCTGGGCACTCGTCCCGGATCAGCCGCATGGCGGCGCTTGTCGGGGGTTCGATCAGGCGAGTGCTGAGCGGCGCCGCGGCCATCGCGGACGCCGCGAAGAAAATCGCGAACGGTCACTCCTTCGACAAGCACGTCACTCGGCAGGCCGAGTTCACGGCTCAGAAAATCACCACCGTGGATCAGTTCGAGACACACATCTCCAGCGTGATCAGCTCGACAACGTCGAAGAATCTCGGCGGCGGGCGTAGTGCCTATTGGGACGACGCCACCGGAACGATCGTCATCGTCAACCCGGGCGCCGCCGACATGGGCACGTGTTTCCGTCCGACGGCCGGCAAGTCCTACTACGACAAGCAGGTGTGAACCTCGATGCGGATCATCTCCTCCGACTCATCCGGCGCGAGCGTGCAGTTGAGCTCGAGCGAATTGCGCATGCTCAACAACGCGATGAACGAGACGTTGGAAGCTCTCGATAACGACGACGAGTTCTCGACCCGGGTCGGAGCCGAGCGCTCGGAGATGTCGTCGCTGCTCGACGAGCTGCACAAACTGATCGTCAACCTGCCAGCCGGTTGAACTGCCGCCGGGCCCGGCTGGCCCGTTCGCACGGGCATTAGGGCCGGACGCTAGCCGAGCAGGTCGTCCACGTAGCACCAGCGCCAGGCCTCGCCGGGCTCGATCGAGCGCATGACTGGATGGCCGATTTCGGTGTGGTGCGCGGCTGCGTGCTTCTCGGTGGACGAGTCACAACACCCGACGTGTCCGCAGCTCAGGCAAAGCCGCAGATGCACCCACCGGGTCCCGTCGCGCAGGCACTCCTCGCAGCCCTCCGGCGTGTTGGCCCGAACGACCTTGGGCGCGTTCCGCAGGTGCTCGCAGTCGCCGGCCCGTTTCTCCGACGTGACCAGCTCGTCGTCCACCCGCGTGGCAGCATCCTGGATGCGGTCGAGCAGTGACTCCTCCATGTCGATCGCCGACAGTGCGGCGCGCAGCACCTCGTCGTCGTAGACACCACGGTCGCGGGCCTGCACGATCGAGCTCCGCTCGGCCGAGAGCATCTGCAGACGCAGGCGCCGGTACGTGGCGGCGGGCGGTTCAAGCTCGCTCTGCGCTCGACCGAGCTGTTCCCAGATCTGGTTGCTGCGCCGGCTCGCCCGCTCGCGAAGCTGGTTGAGCACCTCGGGCGGATCATCTTCGGTCATCAGCTCGTCCAGCACGGCCAGCCCCGCGCGGGCCGCGTCGGTCACCAGCCCGGCCGTCTGCAGGGCGTCCTCGGCCGCGTCCGGGCCGAGCAGCCGGAGCCGGCGAACGAGCCAGGGCAGGGTGAGCCCCTGGATCAGCAGGGTGCCGGCCACGACGGTGAACGCGGCGAGCGAAAGCAGTGCGCGCTCCGGGGTGTTGGCCGGGAGCAGGAAGACAGCGGCGAGGGTGACCACGCCGCGCATGCCCGCCCAAGCGACCACCGTGCTGACCTGCCAGCTCCACACCTGCATGCGCAGCAGCCGCATCACCGCGACGACGGCGAAAATCCAGACGATGCGAGCCAGGATCGTCACGGCCAGCACGATCACGCACGGCCAGACCACCTGCGTCCACGGCCGGTGTTCGGAGGTGACGCTGCTGATGATCGGACGCACCTGCAGTCCGATGAGCAGGAACACCACATTTTCCAACAGGAACTGCACCGTCCGCCAATTGATGTTCTCGGCGATGCGTGAGCCGGCCGACTGCAGCTGGACCGATTTGTGCCCGAGGAGAAGCCCGGTCACGACGACGGCCAGGACCCCCGATGCGTGGATCTCTTCGGCTGGCAGGAACGCCACGTACGGCGCGGCGAAGGAGAGGGTGGTGTCGAAGACGACGTCATTGATGCGCCGACGCACCGTGGCCAGGACGAAGGCCGCCGCGAGTCCGACGAGCACCCCGCCGCCCGCGGCCCGCACGAACTCCCAGCCCACTTGCCACGGGCTGATCGAAGCGGAAATCGCCGCGATCGCGGTGTTGAGGGCCACCAGCGCGGTGGCGTCGTTGACGAGGCTCTCGCCTTCGAGGATCGAGACGATCCGGCGGGGCATGCCCACCCGGCGGGCGACGGTCGTGGCGGCGACGGCATCCGGTGGGGCGACAACCGCGCCCAGGGCGAAGGCGGCCGCCAGCGTCACCCCGGGGACCACCCACCACGACACGAGCCCGACGACCACGGTCGAGAACGTGACGAGCCCGACCGACAACAGCAGGATCGCCCGCCGGTTCGCGCGGAAGTCGATGAGCGAGGTCCGGATCGCTGCGGAGTAGAGCAGCGGCGGCAGCAGCCCGATGAGCACAATGTTCGGCGTCAGCTGGATCTCGAGGAAATGAGGGACGAAGGAGAGCCCGACCCCGACCATGACCAGCACTAGCGGCTCGGACCACGCCAGCCGGCGGGCGAATCCGGCCACGAAACCGACAATCGCCGCCAGCGCCAAGATGTCGAGAGCCGCGTGCACCTGGTCAGTCTGCCGGGTACGCCGTCGGCCCGTGGCTACCGGAGGGTTACGGGGTGCCGGGGGTCAGGGGGTGCCGACCTGGTTGGCCGGCGGCGCGGTGATGGCGACGGGCTGGTTGTACTTGCTCGTTGTGACCTTCGTCGACACAGACTGGCCCTGCACCGTGATCTTTTCCGTCACCTGGACCGGGCGGCCGTGGCCGTCGAGGTACAGCTCGACCGGGATCGAGGTGAGCCCGGACGAGATGATCGCGCTGCGCTGGGGGAAGTCCGACGGCAGTTTTGTGGGGTCGACGACGATCGTGTAGTGCGTGGTGGCGACAGTGCCCACGGACTCGGTGCCCGCATCCTTCACCGAGGACGCCGCGGTGACGAAATTGATCACGCTGTCCAGGGAGGCCGAGGACTTCGTCGACTCGAGCGACGTCGCGAGCGATTTGATCGTCGGGTCGGAGCTGTTCGGCGAGAGAAGGACGTAGGGCTTGCCCGTCTTGT
>JAOPVG010000247.1 GCA_025966255.1 Jatrophihabitans sp. | reverse complement strand
CCCTCACCCGGACCGGGACGCTCCCGACGGGCGTGACCTTCGTCGACAACAGCGACGGCACGGCGACGCTGTCCGGCACCCCCGCCGTCGGCCAAGGTGGGGTCTACCCGATCACGATCACTGCCGCCAACGGGGTCGCCCCGAACGCGACACAGTCCTTCGTCCTCACCGTGAACGAACCGTCGAAGATCACGAGCGTCGATCACGTGACGTTCGCGAAGGGCACGCTCGGCGCGTTCACGGTGACGACCTCGGCCGGCCAGCCGGCGGCAACTGCGTTGCTGGCGTCGCCCAACCTGCCGCCGGGCGTGACGTTCGCCGACAACGGGGACGGCACGGCCACGCTCAGCGGTGTCCCCATCGCCGACGGGATGTACTCGCTCACGATCACGGCCGCCAACGGTGTCGCACCGAGCGCGACCCAGGCGTTCACGGTGACGGTCACTGGCGCGCCGACGATCACCAGCGCACCGAACGCGACCTTCGTGGTCAACGCGCCCGGGACTTTCACGGTCACGACCATCGCCGGTACGCCGACGGCGACGAGCCTGTCCGAGATCGGTAGCCTGCCGGACGGCGTGACGTTCGTCGACAAGGGCGACGGCAGCGCGACCCTGGCCGGTACCCCGGCGCTCGGCACCGGTGGCCAGTACCCGATCACGATCAAGGCCGCCAACGCCGCGGCGAACAGCCCGACCACCTTCACGCTGACCGTGACCGAACTGCCGGAGATCACGAGCGTCGACCACGCCACGTTCACGGTCGGCACGAGCGGCACGTTCGCCGTCTCCACCGTCGCCGGCTTCCCGTCCGCGACCGCGCTGACCGAGACGGGCGTGCTGCCGGGCGGCGTCACGTTCGTCGACAACGGCAACGGCACCGCGACGCTCGGCGGTACGCCGGATGCGGGCTCAGGCGGTTCGTATCCCGCGACGTTCACGGCGACCAACTCGGCCGGTCACACCGATCTGCCGTTCACCTTGACCGTCCAGGAAGCGCCTGTCATCACCAGCGCTGACCACACCACGTTCAAGGTCGGTGCGGCCGGGACGTTCGACGTCACCACGGGCGCCGGGTTCCCCACTGGGCCGTCCCTGGTGAAGGCCGGGGCGCTGCCGGGCGGCGTGACGTTCGTCGACAACGGCGACGGCACGGCGACAATCGCCGGCACGCCGAGTGCCGGCACCGGGGGGGCCTACCCGATCACCATCACGGCCGGCAATGGGGTCACCACCGACGACAGCCAGAGCTTCACGCTGACGGTCGACCAGGTGCCGGTGATCACCAGTGCCGACCACGTGGCGATGACGGCGAACAGCCCGGGCACGTTCACGGTGACGACGACCGGTTTCCCCGGAGTTGGTATCACTGAGTCCGGCTCACTGCCGAGCGGCGTCACCTTCACCGACAACGGGGACGGCACGGCGACGCTGACCGGCACGCCGGCTGCAGGCACTGGTGGCTCCTACCCACTGACGCTGACCGCGGGGAATGGCGTGGCTCCGGACGACACACAGTCGTTCACCCTCACCATCCACCAGGGACCGGCGATCACGAGCACCGACCACGTGCAGTTCACCGTCGGATCGGCCGGAACATTCGCGGTGACCACCACCGGTGTCCCGAACGCGACGATCACCGAAACCGGCGCTCTGCCCGGCGGGGTGACCCTCGTCGACCACGCCGACGGCACGGCCACGCTGGCCGGCACCCCTGCCTCTGCGACCGGCGGCACCTATCCGATCACCCTCACTGCGAGCAACGGCATCAACCCCGACGCCGTCCAGTCGTTCACCCTGACCGTCAACGAGGCGCCGGCGATCACCAGCGCCGACCACGCCACGTTCACCGTCGGCACCGCAGGCACGCTCACGGTGACGGCGACCGGCTATCCGAACGCGTCGTTCACCCACAGCGGCGTTCTGCCGGCCGGGGTGGCACTCACCGACAACAACGACGGCACGGCGACGCTGGCCGGTACGCCCGCCGCATCGACCGACGGCAGCTACCCGATCACGATCTTCGCCTCGAACGGCGTCGGTCTGGTCGCCACGCAGACGTTCACGCTGACCGTGATCAAGGCGGCTCAGGCCATCACGGTCACGTCGATCGCGCCTCCCAGCGTCGCCGTCGGGGCTACCTACGCGCTGTCGGCGCTCTCGGACTCCGGCCTGGGCGTGACGTACCTGGTGGACGCGGCGACCACGAACTCCGCCTGCTCGCTGGCCACGTCGACAGTGTCGTTCGACCACGCCGGCAGCTGCGTGATCGACTTCAACCAGGCCGGTGACGGCACCTACGCCGCTGCCCCACAGGTCCAGCAGGTCATCGCGGTGAGCACGGTGGCCACGAATGTGGCCGTGGTGACGCCGACTCCCTCAACCGTGTTCGGCCAGGCCACACACGCAACTGCGACCATCTCCGCCGACAGTGGCACGCCGGCCGGCACGGTGCAGTTCGCCATCGACGGCAACTCGCTCGGGGCGCCAGTGACGGTGTCGGGCGGCGGCGCGGTCAGCCCCGATCTGACGGGCGCGGGCGGCAGCGCGCTGGCACCGGGCTCGTACAGCGTGACTGCGGCGTTCACCCCCGACGACGCCACCACGTACGCCAGTTCGCAGGGTGTGGCCACGCAGATCGTGAATCAGGCCGGGACGACTCTCGCGCTTTCCGTTCACAGCACAACCGTGACGGCAACGGTCACGGCCGTGGCGCCGGGCGCTGGCGCCCCCACCGGATCGGTGGCGTTCGCGGTCGGCGGGCTCAGCGTGGGTACGGCGACCGTGTCCGGCGGCGTGGCGACGCTGAGCTATCCGGTGCCGGCGGGGAAGACCCAGCAGGTCGCCGCGACCTACGCCGGCGACATCGACTTCACCGGATCGTCCACGTCGACGGCCCGCAACGACCCAACCCTCACCGCAACGATCTCGAGCGCCCACGGCAAGACCAGGTACGGCTGGTACCGGTCGGCGGTCACCGTGACGTTCCGCTGCACCAGCCATGGGGCGCCGCTCACCGCGGCCTGCCCGGCGGCGGTGCACCTGACGCGCAGCGGGGCCGGCCAGTCGGTGACCCGCACGATCAAGGCGACCGACGGCGGCGTGAACACGGTGGTCGTGAAGGGGATCAACATCGACCTCGTCCGGCCGACGGTCAAGGTAACCGGGATCAAGAACAACGCGGCGTACAACGGCCGGGCGCCGGCCGCACACTGCGTCGCGAAGGACTCGCTGTCCGGCGTCGCAAGCTGCACGATCACGCGGCACGTGAGCGGCGCCAAGACGTCCTACAAGGCGACGGCCACCGACCGGGCCGGCAACGCCGCGTCGGTCAGCGGAAGCTACAGCGTCTTCACCAACTCCCTGGCCGGAGCCAAGTTCGAGAACGGCGCGTTCGACGTCAAGCTCGGTCACACGTACACATTGGTCGTGTACGCGAGCAGTCGGCCGACGTACTACGACGCCGCCCCGTACCCGCAGCGGCCGACCAAGCGCGACACGGCGATGCGGTCAGCCGGCCACGGTCGCTGGACGCTCGGGGTGACGATGACCCGCTCGCTGAGCCACTACAAGTACTGGAACCTCGGCGTGAAGATCGGCCCCACGATCCACGTCATCAAGATCCGGGTGTCCTAGGCCCTTTGCGCTTGCGCGGGCGAAAGCGTGTGCGGACTTTGCGGACCTTGCGGGTCTTCGGCGCCACGGGCCACGAGGCGGGCGGTCAACTGTCGGTGTCGGTGCCTACGATCTGGGCCATGATGATCACTTTCACGCCGTCCGATCTGGCTCGCCAGATCGGGTGGACTCCCAAACGTGCGCGGTCCGCGTGAGCGTGCGCGTGGGCACGTGGAATGTTCAGTACGGCAAGGGCGAGGCGCGGAACGCGCGTCGTCGCGAGGTGCTCCGCGCGTATGACGCGGACGTCTGGGTGCTCACCGAGACGAACGACGACCTCGACTTGTCCGACGACTACGAACCCGTGCACTCCACCCATCGGTACCTGCCTCAGGCTCGCGGTCGGTGGGTGACGGTGTGGTCGCGTCTACCGATGCTCGCCCGGCACGACACCGAAGACCCGAGCCGGACGGTCGCCGTCACGGTGATGAGCGACGACGGACCGATGTGCGTGTTCGGATCAGTGCTGCCGTGGCAACACGACGTCGGCCCGGACCCGGCGAACCCAGCGCCGGGCTGGGCCGAGTTCTACCGTGTGACGCCTCTGCAAGGCGCGGAGTGGCGCCGGCTGCGGGCCCTCGAGCCGGCATCAATACTCGCTGTCACGGGAGACCTGAACCAGAACCTCGGCGGCCCGCACTACTACGGCACAACCCGCGGACGCTCTATATTGCGGGACACGCTCGCCTCTGCCGGATTGGACTGCCTCACCCAGACGGGGAACATCCCCGAGGGTGAACTCGACTTCCCTCCGATCGACCACGTCTGCGCCGCTGCGCCGGCCGGGCACGGGTTGGAGTCCACCGTCCACGGCTGGCGTAAGGCCGACCGGGACGGGACGGTGCTCAGCGATCATTCCGGCGTCGTCGCCGAGATCAGACTCCTGGCACGATGAACAGCCAACTCGCCAGCAAGCCACGCGCGGCGCAGTGCGGCGAGGTCCGGCGAGGTGCGGTGGCGGTCTCGTCGCCCGGCTCAGCGGGCGAACGCGGTAGCGGATGTGGGTGGTTGGCCTGGGCCATCGCGCTATCGATGCCGTCGATCACGTAATGCGTG
>JAOPVG010000245.1 GCA_025966255.1 Jatrophihabitans sp. | reverse complement strand
ACCTTGGCCAGGACGCCGTTGACGAAGCGGGGCGACTCGTCGGTCGAGAGTGATTTCGCGAGCTCGACCGCTTCGTCGATCGCGACGGCGTCGGGCACCTCGCTGCGCCAGAGCAGTTCGTAGACGCCGAGGCGCAGCACGGCGCGGTCGACGTCAGGCATCCGGGCCACTGTCCACCCCTCGGCGTACTCGCCCAGGATCTCGTCGATACGGTGCCGATTGGCATGCACGCCCTCGACGAGCTCGATCGTGTAGTCGTTCACCGGCGGATCGGCGAGCGCCACCCGTTCGGCCAGCGTGCCGAGTGCGTCGACGCTGCGCACGTCGGCCTCGTACAACACGTCGAGCGCGCGCTTGCGAGCCTTGCTCCGGGCAGCCACAGGGTGCTGGACTCAGCCGCTGATTCGGCCGAGATAGCGGCCGTCGCGGGTGTCGACCTTGACCTTCTCGCCGGTCGTCACGAAGAGCGGCACCTGGATCTCGGCGCCCGTCTCGAGGGTGGCCGGCTTCGTGCCGCCGGTGCTGCGGTCGCCCTGCAGGCCCGGGTCGGTGTGGCTGATGACAAGCTCGACGCTGGTGGGCAGCTCGATGTAGAGCGGCGTGCCGTCGTGCACGGCGATCGCCACCTCGGCGTTGTCGAGCAGGTAGTTGGCCGCGTCGCCGACGGTCTCGGTGGGGACGTGCACCTGGTCGTAGGTGTCGCCGTCCATGAAGACGAAGTCGGTGCCCTCCTTGTAGAGGTAGGTCATGGCGCGCTTGTCGACGTTGGCGGTCTCGACCTTGGTGCCGGCGTTGAACGTGCGATCGACGACTTTGCCGGAGAGCACGTTCTTGAGCGTCGTCCGGACGAATGCCCCTCCCTTGCCGGGCTTCACGTGCTGGAATTCGACGACGGTCCAGAGCGCACCGTCGATGTTGAGCACGAGGCCGTTCTTCAGGTCGTTGGTGGTTGCCACGACGGTGCAGTCTAGTCATCGCTGTGCGCGGCTTAGGCTTGCGCCCATGACCGAACGCGTGCGGCTCGACATCCGCGACGAAGCCGGCGGTCGCGTCGCCTACGCGACCCTGAATCGCGCCGACAAGTTCAACGGCCTCGATCTGCCGATGCTGCACGGTCTCGTCGAGGCGGCCGCGAAGATCGCCGCTGACCCCACGATCCGGGCCGTCATCCTGGCCGGCGACGGCAAGGCCTTCTGCGCCGGCCTCGACTTCGGATCGGTCGGAAAGGCGCCCCCGCTCGCGAAGGCCCGGGCCGCAGTGAAGCTCCCGGGGCAGAAGACGAATCTGTTCCAACAGGCCTGCTGGGCGTGGCGTGAACTGCCGGTGCCGGTGATCGCCGTGCTGCACGGGCACTGCTTCGGCGGCGGACTGCAGCTCGCCCTCGCCGCGGATTTCCGGTTCGCGACGCCCGACTGCGAGCTGTCGATCCTCGAGGGCAGGTGGGGGCTGATCCCGGACATGACCGGATCGGTCACCCTGCGCGAACTCGTCCCGATGGACGTCGCCAAGCGGCTGACCATGACCGCCGAGATCTTCGACGGATCGCAGGCGCTGGGCTACGGCCTCGTGACGGGTGTGGCCGCGGAGCCGCTCAAGGAGGCCGAGGCGCTGGTCGGGCAGCTGCTCACCCGCTCCCCCGACGCCATCGCCCTCACCAAGCGGCTGCTGCACGACACCTGGAACCTGTCGCCGCGGCGGGCCTTCTGGACGGAGACCTGGCTGCAGGCCAAGCTGCTGCGCAGCGCCAACCATCGCCTCGCCCGAACGGCGAACCTCGCGAAGGAGCTGCCGAGCTACGTCAGCCGGCGACTGCGCTGACGGTCTTCGCGCGCTTCCACCGCGAGCGAGAACGCCTCGCGGCCCAGGACCGGCACGTTTGCGGGCCGGTTCGTACGGTCCTTTCGAGGTAAATCGGTTGGTCCCGACGTCGTACAGTCGGCAGCGTCCCAATCCCGGCGCCTGGAGGCTATTGGTGGAGCACTGAGGTCTGACACCCGCCGAGCGAGCGCGCCAACCGCGCAGCTTCGCCGCCGGTCGGTGTCGCGATGGTCACCTGTCCGTCGACACCCCGCCCGGGAGACCTCATGTCATCTCGTCCACCCCACTCCGTCGTCTGTGCCGAGCTCGGCTTTGCCTGGCCCGACGGCGCAGCTGTGCTCGATCACCTGGATCTCGCCATCCCGTCCGGCCGCACCGGCATCGTCGGGCGCAACGGCTGTGGCAAGTCCACGCTGCTCCGTCTCGTCGCCGGTGAGCTGCGGCCGACCGGCGGCACGGTGTCGGTGTCCGGTGAGGTGGCGTACCTGCCCCAGCACCTGCCGCTCGACACCGCGCGCACGGTCGCGGATCTGCTCGGCATCACCGAGCGCCGCGCGGCCTTGCGGGCGATCACGTCGGGCGACGCCGACCCCGTCCACTTCACCGCGCTCGACGACGACTGGGACGTCGAGTTGCGGGCCCAGGAGGTGTTGGGTCGCCTCGGCGTGCTCGGCCTGCTCGGTGCGGACACCGACGTGTTGGATCGTCCGGTCGGGACGCTGTCCGGCGGCGAGGCGGTGCTGGTCGGCGTGGCTGGACTGCTGCTGCGTCGGGCCGCGGTGAGCCTGCTCGACGAACCGACGAACAACCTCGACTCCCGGGGGCGGGCCCTGCTTTACGCCGCGGTCGACGCCTGGCCGGGCGTGCTCGTCGTCGTCAGCCACGACCGCGATTTGCTCGAGCGGGTCGACCGGATCGTCGAGCTGCGCGAGGGAGCCCGCACGTTCGGTGGTCCCTACTCCGCCTACGTCGCCGCGCTGGCCGCGGAGCAAAAGGCGGCCGCCCGGATGGTGCGGGTGGCTGAGGCCGACGTCGCGCGGGAGAAGCGGCAGTTCGTCGAAACCCAGGTCAAACTCTCCCGCCGGAAGCGCTACGCCGACACCGCCGAACGCGAGAAGCGGGTGCCGAAGATCATCGCCAACACGCGCAAGCGCCAGGCGCAGGTCTCGGCCGCCAAGTACCGCAACATCTCGGCCGATCGGCTCGACGATGCCCGCACTGCGCTGGCGTCCGCCGAGGAGGTGGTTCGCGACGACGACCGGATCCGCGTCGACCTGGACGCCGCGGTACCGGCCGGGCGCACGGTGGTGCAGGTGGGCGAGCTGATCGTGCGCGGACCGGAACGGATCGCCCTGGTGGGCGACAACGGCTCCGGCAAGACGACGCTGCTCGAGGCCATGACCGGGCGCCGCCCGCATCCGCGCGGTGGCGTCGGCGAGCCGGCGGTACCCGTCGCCTACCTGCCGCAGCGGCTGGATGTGCTGGACGATTCGCGGACGGTGCTCGCCAACGTCCGGGCGGCCGCGCCCCAGGCCGATCCGCAACGGGTGCGGGCCGGGCTGGCCCGGTTCCGCATCCGCGGCGACGCCGTCGATAACCTCGCCGGCACGCTGTCGGGTGGCGAGCGGTTCCGGGTGAGCCTGGCCTGCCTGCTACTGGCCGAACCGCCGCCCCAGCTGCTCCTGCTGGACGAGCCGACCAACAACCTCGACCTGGACAGCGTCGAGCAGCTCACGGCCGCGCTCGCCGGCTACCGCGGTGCGTTGATCGTCGCCAGCCACGACCCTCGGTTCCTCGAGGACCTCGGGGTCCAGCGTTGGTGGGTGGTCGAGAGAATGCAGTTGCCGCGCGAGTCAGGTGGCAGGGCATGATCGGCCGGTCCGGCGCGGATCATGACGAATACCGGGATGGGAGTAGCTGTGCGGCAGGCGCTGATCTTCGACGCCGACGACACGCTGTGGGAGAACAACATTCTCTTCGAGCGGGTGGTCGACGACTTCATCGCGTGGCTCGCGCATCCCGTCTTCGACTACGCCGAGATCCGGCGGATCTTCGTGGAGGTCGAGGAGGCGAACATCGCGGCCCACGGCTATGGCAGCCGGGTGTTCCTGCGCTCGCTGGCCGACTGCTTCGCCCGGCTGATGGAGCGACCCGTGGGCGCCGCGGAACGGGCTCGGATGGACGAGTTCACGGCCGTGTTCACGTCGGGCCAGGTCGAGCTCGTGCCGGCCGTGGCCGACGTCCTGGAGGAGCTTGGTGAGCGGCACGACCTGTACTTGATGACCAAGGGTGAGCCGACCGAGCAACAGCGCAAGATCGATGCCTCCGGCCTCGTCGATCACTTCGCCGCCGTCGACATCGTGCCGACCAAGAAACCCGAGACGTACCGCCAGTTGATCGGGGAGCGGCGCCTCGACCCTGCTCGCACGTGGATGATCGGCAACTCGCCGAAGTCCGACATCATCGCCGCGCGGGCCGCTGGGCTGCGCGCCGTGTTCATCCCAAACCCCTACACGTGGGCGCACGAGCACGCCGAGCTCGACCCGGCCGACGACGGCATCCTGCATCTGACGACTTTTGCCGAGCTGACAACCCACTTCTAGCCCCCGCGCTCCCTACGATCGCGGTATGTACCTGCCGCGCGCGCTCGCCCGGTTCAACCGCCGCGTCACCAATCCGATCCAGCGGCGATGGGCGGGTGTGCTGCCGGGCTACGGGATCGTCGAACACGTAGGGCGCAAGTCCGGGCACCGGTATCGCACCCCGGTCAACATCTACCCCGCCCACGACGGGTTCGTGATCTCCCTCTTCTACGGCACCGAGACCGACTGGGTCCGCAACCTGACCGCGGCCGGCCATGGCGAGCTCGTGCATCGCGGCCGCCGCTACGCCCTCAGCAATCCGCACATCGTCTCCGGCGCCGAGGGCCGGGCGCTGCTGCCCCGGCCGGTACGCCTGATCAGCCGGCTCGTCCGCAACGACAATGTGCTGCACGTGTCCGCGACGCCCGGCTGAGCCGCGCGGTACATCAGTCGCTCGACCCGGCCGTCAGCGGCGGCACGGTCAGTGCGTCGCGATGAAGGCCCGGACGAGTGGCACGGTGTAGGCGATCCGGAACACGATCTCGCGCTTGCGCACGCGCAGACCGGCGGCGGTCAGCAGGTCCGTCATCCTCCGCGGTGAGCGGGCGCGGCCCTTGGCCGGCAGCCAGCCGGCCGAGCGATCGATCAGCACGACGGTGCCCGACTTGCTGACGACGCGGGCGAGCTCCGCGACGCCACGATGCTGATCGGCCCAGTGGTCGAAGGACAGGCTGCTCACGACGAGGTCGAAGTGCGCGTCCGGGAACGGCAACGATTCGGGCTCGGCGCGGAGAAATCGGATGCGGGGGTCGGAGTACTCGCGCGCCTCGGCGACCCGATCGGCCATCGGGTCGACACCGACGTAGGACTCGCCGTAAGGAACCCGGACGAGCACTTCGCGCAGCAGCGCGCCCGTGCCACATCCGACGTCGAGCACGGACAGCGGCATCGGCATCGCGGCCAGGGCGACGTCCGCGGAGCGGACGATCACCCTGCCGTGCCAGCGGGCGGGGTTCGCGTCCGCATACCGCCCAGCGCGCGCGACGGTGGCGCCGGCCGCGTCCGTGTCTTGCTCGGCCGGATCACTCGCCATCGGCAGCACCGTCGCCCGGCAGTTGGGCCGACAGCCACGACAGCGCCAACACGTAACCCTCCACGCCGAGTCCGACGATCACACCCTTGGCGTGGGCGGAGACGTAGCTCCGGTGGCGAAACGACTCACGGGCATAGACGTTGCTGATGTGCACCTCGATCAGCGGTGCGGTCAACATCGCGCACGCATCACCCAGCCCGACCGAGGTGTGGGTGAGCGCGGCGGCGTTGAGGACGACCGGGATCTCTGCGTCGGCGGCCTCGTGCAGCCAGCCGAGCAGCTCACCTTCGTGGTCGGTCTGCCGAACCTCGACGTCCAAGCCCAGCTCCGCCCCGCCGGCGACGCACAGCGCCTGCAGTTCGGTGTAGGTGGTCGAACCGTAGATGACCGGTTGGCGGGTGCCCAGCCGGCCCAGATTGGGACCGTTCAGGACGAGAACGCGGGAACTCATGAAACCTCCGAATAGGCGGCGGCCAGCACTGCCGGGTCCGGGTCGTCGACGGACACCGGCCGCGCGAGGCCGTCCAGGACGATGAACCGGAGCCGGTTGCCTCGGGACTTCTTGTCGATGCGCATGGTGTCGAGCAGCGCGGGGAAGGCGCCCGGCGCATAGGCCGTGGGCAGGCCGAGGGATTCCAGCACCTGCCGGTGCCGGTCGGCGGTGACGTCGTCGAGGCGGCCGAGGCGCCGACCCAGCGCCGCGGCGTAGACGAGGCCGACGGACACCGCAGCACCGTGGCGCCACTTGTACCGCTCGGCCCGCTCGATGGCGTGGCCCAGGGTGTGGCCGTAGTTGAGGATCTCGCGCAGCCCCTTCTCGGTGAGGTCCTCCCCGACGACGTGGGCCTTGACCCGCACCGACCGCTCCACCAGTTCCCGCTCGACGGCATTCCCCGCGAGGGCGGCCGCGGCCGGGTCGGCCTCGATGAGATCGAGGATCGCGGGGTCGGCGATGAAGCCGCACTTGACGACCTCGGCGAGCCCGGCGAGGTAGTCGCTCGGCGGCAGCGTCTCCAGGGTGGCGAGGTCACAGAGCACACCCACCGGCGGGTGGAACGCACCAACGAGGTTCTTGCCGCGGTCGGTGTTGATGCCGGTCTTGCCACCGACCGCGGCGTCGACCATGCCCGCAAGTGTGGTCGCGACCTGCACCACGTTGATGCCGCGCAGCCAGGCCGCCGCGACCCAACCGGCGAGGTCGGTCGTGGCTCCCCCGCCCAAGCCGACCACGGCGTCCGAGCGGGTCAGGCCGAGCTGACCCAGGGCGTCCCAGCAATGGCCGGCGACGGAGAGGGTCTTCGCATCCTCGCCGTCGGGGACCTCGATCAGGTGGGCGTCGAAGCCGCTCGTACGCAGGTCCTCGCGCACCGCCCCGGCCCTCGAGCCGAGCGTCGGCGGGTGGATCACTGCGACGCGGGACGCGCCGGCCAGCAATGGCGGGAGCTCGCCGAGCAGGCCGCGGCCGATCAGGACCGGGTACGGGGCCGGGCCGCCTACGTCGATACGCGTGTGATCGTTCGTCATGTCCGGACTTCGCGGTCGTGCAGCCGGGCGGCGACGGTGGCCGCGACCTGGCCCGGGGTGCGGCCGTCGGTGTCGACGGTGAACGCGGCGATCTCGTCGTACAGGTGCTTGCGCTGCTCGGCGAGCGCGGCGAGGCGCGCGGGTGGGTCGTCGGTGAGCAGCGGACGGCTGCGGCCATCACCGATCCGGTCGCCGAGCGTCTCGAGCGTGGCCCGCAGCACGACCACCGGCGCCCCCGAGGCCTGCAGCGCCGCCCGGGTGGCGGGCGTGGTCAGCGCTCCGCCACCGAGCGCGAGGACGCCGTCGAACTGAGTGAGCGCCTCGGTCACCGCGGCCGCCTCGAGGGCGCGGAACGCGTCTTCCCCCGATTCGGCGAAGATAGCGCGCACGCCGCGTCCCGTTGCCGCCTCGACGAGATCGTCGGAATCGGCGAACGGCACGGCCAGGATCTTTGCCAGCCGGCGTCCGCTGGTGCTCTTCCCCGCACCGGGCAGCCCGACGAGCACCACCTTCGGCGTCACGACCCACCCGCGCGAGCGCTCATCGCGTTGCTCCTAGGCCGCGTTCGACGAGGCGCTTGAGGTAGGACTCGGCGTTGCGACGGGTCTCGCTGACCGAGTCGCCGCCGAACTTCTCCAGCACCGCCTCGGCCAGGACGAGCGCCACCATCGCCTCGGCCACCACGCCGGCGGCGGGCACGGCGCAGACGTCCGAGCGCTGGTTTATCGCGACGGCGGCCTCGCCGGTGGCGGTGTCGACGGTCTGCAGCGCCCGCGGCACGGTGGAGATGGGCTTCATCGCCGCCCGCACGCGCAACACCTCGCCGGTGGTCATCCCGCCCTCGGTGCCGCCGGAGCGTCCGGACACGCGCCGGATCACGCCGGCGTCGTTGACGATCTCGTCGTGCGCGTGCGAACCGCGAATGCGGGCCAGCTCGAACCCGTCGCCCACCTCGACGCCCTTGATCGCCTGGATGCCCATGAGCGCGGCGGCCAGCTTGCCGTCGAGGCGGCGGTCGCCATGGGTGAAGCTGCCGAGACCCGGCGGCAGGCCGTAGGCGAGGACCTCGACGACGCCGCCGAGGGTGTCGCCGTCGCGGCGGGCCTGATCGATCTCCGCGATCATCGCGACGCTGGTGTCGGGGTCGAAGCAGCGGACGTCGGACTCGTCGACGCCGGCGGCGTCCGACGGCAGCGGCAGCACACCGGCCGGCGCACTCACCGAACCGATGCCCACGACATGGCTGACGATCTGAACGCCGAGCGCCTGGTGCAGGAAAGCGCGGGCGACCGAACCGAGCGCGACGCGGGCCGCCGTCTCGCGGGCGCTCGCCCGCTCCAGCACCGGACGCGCGTCGTCGACGTCGTACTTCTGCATCCCGGCGAGGTCGGCGTGCCCCGGTCGCGGCCGGGTCAGCGGCGCGTTGCGAGCCAGGGTGGCCAGGCCGTCCTCGTCGACCGGGTCGGCCGCCATGACGGTCTCCCACTTCGGCCACTCGGTGTTGCCGACGCGCACGGCGACGGGACCACCCATCGTGATCCCGTGCCGCACCCCGCCGGTCAGCTCGACCTCGTCCTGCTCGAACTTCATCCGGGCGCCGCGGCCGTAACCGAGGCGGCGGCGGGCGAGGTCGCGGGTCAGGTCAGCGGTCGTGACGGCGACGCCCGAGGGCAGGCCGTCGAGCACGGCCACCAGAGCGGGGCCGTGGGACTCACCGGCAGTGATCCAACGCAGCACGGCCAAAGTCTCTCAGAACCGGGAGATCGTCATTGCCCGAGCAGCCAGCCATCGGGATCAGCGAGGCGGCCCGCCTCCTTCGGACCCCAGGATCCTTGCGGGTACGGCAACGGTTTCGGCGGGTTGTCGAGCAGCGGGCCGGCGGCTTCCCACACGGCGGCGAGGCCGTCCGGGCGGGTGAACAGCGAGCGGTCACCGATCAACACGTCGTGGATCAGCCGGACGTAAGGCGGCAGCGGGTCGCCGTCGGGCAGGGCATCGAGTTGCACCCCGAAATCGGTGACGTCGAGGTTGAGCGCCGGCCCGGGCCGCTTCGCGACGAGCCGCATGTCGATCGCGCCACTGCCGCTGAGGTCGAACCCGATCACGTTGCCGTTCTTGGGCAGGTCGGCGAGCGTGCCCTTCGGCTCGCGGAGGATCAGGCTGACCTTCTGCCGGCTGGCCGCCATGCGCTTGCCGGTGCGCAGCAGGAACGGCACGTCGCGCCAGCGGTCGTTGTCGATGCAGAGGCGCGCGGCGACGTAGGTGTCGGTGGTGGATTCCTTCGGGATGCCCTTGACGTCGTGGTAGCCGTCGAACTGGCCGAGCACCACCTCGTCCGGATCGAGCGGCCGGAAACACCCGATGACCTGCTCCCGGGCCGCCTGCAGGTGATCGGCGGCGAGGCTCTCCGGCGGTTCCATCGCGATCTCGGCCGCGACCTGGAACAAGTGCGTGACGAGCATGTCGAGCACGGCGCCGGTGGCGTCGTAGAACTCGGCGCGATCGGTGACGCCGATCTTCTCGGGCACGTCGATCTGGACGGCGCGGACCCGCTCGTTGTTCCATGCCGCGTCGAACAGGCCGTTGGCGAAGCGCAGGACGTGCAGGTTCTGCGTGGCCTCCTTGCCGAGGAAGTGGTCGATGCGAAAGACCTGCTCCTCGTTGAGCACGGTGTGCACCACGTCGTCGAGCTTGTGGAAGCTCTCGGCCGAGGTGCCGAACGGCTTCTCGTACACGACCCGGCTGCCCTTGGCGAGGTTGTGCTCCCCCAGCCCTTCGGTGAGTCCAGCGAATGCGACCGGCGGCACCGCGAGGTAGTGGATGAGCTGCGCGTCGGGGCCGACCTCGGCGCGGGCCTCGGCGAGGACGTCGAGCAGGCGGCCCGGGTCGTCGCTGGCGAACCCGCCGCCGGCGAAGCGCAATCGGTCGCTGAACGCCTTCCAGGTGCCGTCGTTCAGCGACTCGCCGGCGTCGGTGAGCACCTGCCGGACGTGGGCCCGGAAGTCCTCGTGCGCGACGTCGCCGCGGCCGTTGCCGAGCAGCATCCAGTCCGACGGCAGCAGGTTCTCCTTCGCCAGCGTGTAGAACGCGGGCAGCACCATGCGGCGGGCGAGGTCGCCGGTGGCGCCGAACAGTACGAACAGGGTCGGCCCGGGCCGGGCGTTCTGTGCCATGTGCTCGACAGTAGGAGGTGCTCACGCAAAGGAGGGCACCAGGTCGAAGGCGAGCACTAACAGGGGACCCAGGATGAGCGTCGGGCCGAACGGAATGGCGGTCTTCATCGTGCCGCGGCGGCTGATCAGGATGCCCACCGCCACCAGGGCACCGAGCAGGAAGCCGGCGAAGATCCCGTAGTAGACGTAGCCCCAGCCGACCCAGCCGAGGTAGCCGCCGAGCACGCCGCCGATCTTGACGTCACCGAAGCCGAAACTGCGCGGCGAGATCAACGCGAGCAGGAACAGCACCGCAAACACTGCGGCGCCGCCTTCGACCGCACGCAGCAAGTGCGGCCAGGCGTCCTGCTCGGCGGCGGCCAACGTGAGCAGGGCCGCGCCGGCCCCGGCCAGGAGGAAGACGAGACGGTTGGGCAGCCGACGCCGTTCGTAGTCGATGACAACCAACGGTGCGCAGGTGAGTGCCAGGAGCACGAACGCGGGCAGCAGTGCGCCCCATCCCGCGGCCGCGCCCGCGAGTGCCCCCAGCGCCACCGCAACCAGTGCGGTGGCGGCCCGCCGCCGCCGACCTGCCGGCGCGCCCCGCCACCAGCGTCGGGCGTCCTTGTCGGGGACGGACAGCGTCAGCCGGGCCAGGTAGGGCGAGGCGATCAGGCACACCCCTGCGCTCGTGAGCGAGCTGATCACCTCGGATGACACGGGGCGTGAGCCTAGTGTCCGGGCGTCCGGATACCGTCGAGCCTGTGTACGACGCGATCGTTCTGGCGGGCGGCACGGCCCGGCGCCTCGGCGGCGTGGACAAGCCCGCGCTCGACGTCGGCGGTTCGACGTTGCTCGATCGAGCGCTCGCCGCGGCCGGCGATGCGCGACGCCTGGTCGTCGTCGGACCGGAGCGGTCGGTGGCGCGGGCCGTGGTGTGGTGCCGGGAGGAGCCGATCGGCGGCGGCCCGGTGGCAGCTATCGCGGCCGGACTCCCGCTCACCAGCGCCGACGTGGTTCTGGTGCTCGCGGCCGACCTGCCGTGGGTGGCTCCGGCGGTGCCCGTCCTGCTCAGTGCACTGCGGCCGTCGTCCGACGTCGCGCTGCTCGTCGATTCGTCCGGCCGGGTCAATCACCTGGCCGCGGCCTGGCATCGGGACGCGCTGGAGCGGGCCCTGGCCGAGGTGGGTGATCCGGACGGGGCCGCGGTGCACGCTCTGGTCCGGACTGCGAGTTGGGTGCACGTCCTTGACACCGGCGGGTGGGGTCGCGACTGCGACACCTGGGACGATCTGGCGCAGGCGCGTCAGCGGGAAGGGGATCAGCTGTGAACAACGTCCTGGACGACTGGATCACCGAACTGGCCGCGGCGCTCGGGGTCGATCCGGCCGCGCTGGACCGCGACCTGCTGCTCGACGTGGCGCGCGACGCCGCGCACGGCGTGGCGCGTCCGGCCGCACCGTTGACGACGTTCCTGGTCGGGCTCGCGGCCGGACTGCGCGGCGGCGGTAAGGAGGCCGTCGACGATGCCGCGGCGATCGTCCAGCGCCTTGCCGCCGAGCGCGCGACGGGAAGCAGTTAGAGCGCGGCGCCGATCTCGGTGGCCACGCGCTCGCCGGAGCGCACGGCGCCGTCCATGTAGCCCTGCCAGTAGTCCGACGTCTCGGTGCCGGCCCAGTGGATGCGACCGACCGCGGCCCGCAGGGCCGGTCCGTACTGGGTGAGCGTGCCGGGCCCGGCGATGGCGGTCGGACCGCCGCGGCTCCACTCCTCGAGCGTCCAATCCATCTCGAAGTACTCCGACGGCGACAGGAAGCGATCGTCCTTGAATATCCGCGCGAACTGGGCCAGCACCGCGGCCTTGCGGGCCGCGGCCGGGCGCGGACCCCACGTCAGGTTCTGGACGCCGCCGACGAAGCCGGCCAACACACCCGGCGCGCCGTCAGGCGGGGAGTTGTCGAAGGAGTAGCCGACCGGTCCGCCGACGGTGAGGAACTGGCCGGTGAGACCGTCGGCCCGCCAGAACGGCGTCGGGTACACCGCTTCCACCTTCATCAGTGCGCCCATCGGCAACCGCTGGCTGAGCAGATCCCGGGCCGCCGGAAGGAGCGGTGCGTAGTCGATGCGGGCGGCGAGCGCAGGCGGCACGGCGACCACGACGTGCTTCGCGGTGACGACGAGCGCGTCGGAGGTGACGGTCACGTCGGTGGCGGTCTGCTCGATGCGCCGGACCGGGGTGTTCAGGTGCACCTGGGAGCCCAGTGCCGCAGCCACGTTCTCCGACACCACCTGCGAGCCGCCGATCAGCCGGCTCTGCTGCGCTCCACCGCGCACGTTGAACAACCGCTCGAACGTGCCGGGATGGGTTTCGTCGCCCGCGGAGGCCACGTAGGCGAGCACGAACAGGAAGGACACGTCGCCGGGCTCAGCCCCGACGAGCGCCTGGGTGAACGGCGCGAGCAGCGCCAGGATGCCGTCGGCGTTCAGCGAATTCCCGCGCACCCAGGTGGCCAGCGTCTGGCTGTCGTGCTTCGCGGCGTTCGGCGCGGTCCATGGGGTGGCGACCGGGAACTTGGCCGCCATCTGATCGATCTGCTGGCTCAGCTTGATGATGTCGACGAGCAGCAGCGGATCGGGCGGCGCGGTGCCGAGCAGTCCCGTGTCGGAGTACTTGATCCGCTGCCCGCCATTGACGTAGATGTTCTGGCCCGTGTCGTAGGCGTCGAAGGTGCCCACGCCCACTTCGGCGGCGAGCGCGACGATGTGGTCCTGGGTCGGGCCGACGAATTCGCCGCCCGCCTCGGCGACCTTGCCGGCGCCGATCGAGTGGTTGAGCGTGCGCCCTCCGACGCGATCGCGAGCCTCGAGCACCACTACGGAGTGCCCGGCGGCGACCAGCCTGCGGGCCGCGGTCAACCCGGCGAGCCCGGCGCCCACGACCGCGACATCGGCGGTGGCAGTCGGGGTCGCGGTGGTGGGCGAGGACGCACCGGCCTTGGTTGCGATCGTCGGCAGGGCCAGGACCGCGGCGGTGCCGGCCGACCCGGCGAGGAAGGTACGGCGGGAGGTACGAGCGCGAGGGGTCACGGGCGAAGTGTGCCAACTAGAACACGTTCTCGCACCTTGGGATCAGCGACAGGCTCGTTCCGCGAGCGTCGGTTCAGCTGACGAACTCGTCGCCCGCATAGACGTTGAGGCGACCTTCGCGCACCATCCCGGCCAACAGCAGGCCGTGCTCCCGGGCGAGATCGACGGCCAGACTGGACGGCGCGGACACCGCGACGATCCCGGCGGCGCGGGCGGCGACGGCCTTCTGCACGATCTCGAACGACACCCGGCCGCTGACCACGAGGAGCCGGTCCTGGGCCGGCAGCGTGCCGTCGAGCAGGGCTTGGCCGACCACCTTGTCCACCGCGTTGTGCCGCCCCACGTCCTCACGGACGACTCCGAGGTTTCCCGATTCGTCGGCCAGCGCAGCGGCGTGGACCGAACCGGTGCGGTCGAAGGCCCGCTGTCGTTTGCGCATCGCCGAGGGCAGCCCGGCCAGCACGTCACGCGCGACCGTCCAGCCCGGTCGGTGCGCCTCGCCGACGGCCAGCAGGCTCAGGTCGAGGACGTCGGCGCTGCACACGCCGCACGCCGCGGACGTGACGAAGGCGCGCGGGCGGGGCGGTCGCACATCCGCGCGCAGCGTGATGTGCACACGGTCGGTGTCGTCCTCGCGGCACGCCCGCAGGGTGACGATGTCGTCGGGCGCGCGCACGCCGGACTCGACGACGAGCCAGCCCGCAGCGAGTTCGAGGTCATGCCCCGGGGTGCGCATCAGGGTGGCGATCGCCTCGCCGTCGAGCCCCAGAACGAGGGGAGATTCCACGGCAAGATCGTCGGGTGTGCGCGCCGGCTCCGCGCCGGCCGGCATCCGGACGATCGCGCGCCGCGTCGTGGTCACCGGCATGATCTGGAGCGTAGTCGCGGCCCGGTGCTCGCGTGCCATCTCGAATTGCGCACTCCTCGGTCGTCCCGCATACTTCACGCCGATCACACGTTCGTCACGTAGGTGGAGGGACGAGACGAGCGCGGGTTCGAGAGGTGGGACGCCCGCCTGCTCGCCGGCCGCGACCGGCGGCGCAGCAGGCCGGGCGAACAACCCGTCGGGTCGGCGCCGGCGATGGAGCTTGATCACTGGTGGGCGGCGCGGATCGTGCGTCCTAGGGTGAGGTATGACCGATGACGCCGACTCCCCCAAGGTGGGGAGACCAAAGAAGTCGGCCGTGGGGATCCCCGGCATCGCGCACAGCCTGCAGTACGCCCTGACGGAGATGGGTCCGGTGCGTACCGCGAAAACCCTGCTGAAGATGAACCACATCGACGGCTTCGACTGTCCCAGTTGTGCGTGGCCGGATCCCGATCGGCGCAAGGCCGCGGAGTTCTGCGAGAACGGCGCGAAGGCCGTGGCCTGGGAAGCGACGCGCAAACGGGTCGGCCCGGAATTCTTCGCCGCCAACTCCGTCGCGGAGCTACTCGAGCAGCCGGACCACTGGCTCGAGTACAACGGCCGGCTCACCGAGCCGATGTACCTGGCGCCGGACGCGACTCACTACACGCCGATCAGCTGGGACGCCGCGCTCGCACTCACCGCCGATCGATTGCGGGCGATGGACGATCCGAACCGCGCCGTGTTCTACACGAGTGGTCGCGCCAGCAACGAGGCCGCGTTCGTCTACCAGCTGCTCGCCCGCCGGCTCGGCACGAACAACCTGCCCGATTGCTCGAACATGTGCCACGAGTCGAGTGGCGCCGCGTTGGGGCAGACGATCGGGATCGGCAAAGGCACCGTCACCCTTCCCGACATCGCCGACCAGGCCGACCTGATCGTCATCGTCGGACAGAACCCGGGCACGAACCACCCGCGCATGCTCACCTCGCTCGAGGACGCCAAGAAGCGCGGCGCCAAGATCGTCGCCATCAATCCGCTGCCCGAGGCCGGGCTCGTCAAGTTCCGCAACCCGCAGACCCCGCGCGGACTGGCCGGGCCCGGGACGAAGTTGGCCGACCGCTTCCTCTCGGTGCGGGTCAACGGCGACCTCGCCCTGTTCGCCGGCGCCAACCGCGCCCTGCTCGAACGCGATGACGCCGCGCTCGGCACCGTGCTCGACCACGACTTCATCGCGCGCTACTCGGACGGATTCGACGAAGCGGCCACGCACTGGCGCGGGCTGGACTGGGCCACCATCGAGGCGCAGTGCGGCCTGCGGCGCAAACAGATCGAGGACTTCGTGTCCGACGTCATTGCCGCGGACAAGATCATCGTGTGCTGGGCCATGGGCCTCACCCAGCACCGCAACGCCGTGGCGACTATCCGCGAGATCGTGAACTTCCTGCTGCTGCGGGGCAACATCGGCCGACCCGGCGCCGGCGCCGCGCCGATTCGCGGGCACAGCAACGTGCAGGGCGACCGCACCATGGGCATCTGGGAGAGGATGCCTGACACGTTCCTCGACAAGCTTCAGGCCGAGTTCGGCTTCGACCCGCCGCGCGAGCACGGCTGGGACACCGTCAACGCCATCCGCGCGATGCGCGACGGCCAGGTCGACGTGTTCTTCGCCCTCGGCGGCAACTTCGTGGCGGCCACGCCGGACGCGGAGGTCACCGCAGCGTCGATGGCGAACTGCAAGCTCACCGTGCACGTGGCGACCAAGCTCAACCGCTCGCACCTGCACCATGGGCGTGAGGCGCTGCTGCTCCCCTGCCTCGGCCGGACCGAACGCGACCACCAGGCCAGTGGCGAACAGTTCGTCACCGTCGAGGATTCGATGAGCATGGTGCATTCGTCGATCGGGCGGCTCGCTCCGGGATCGCCCCACCTGCGTAGCGAGGTCGCGATCGTCACCGGACTCGGGCTCGCGCTGTTCGGCGAGGACGTCGGCTGGGGCGAGATGCGCGACGACTACCGCACCATTCGCGAGCACATCGAACACGTCGTACCGGGGTTTCACGCCTTCGAGGAACGCGTGGCGCACCCGGGCGGATTCATCCTGCCCAGCGGGCCCCGCGACTCCCGCACCTTCCCCACCGCCACCGGCAAGGCGCGGTTCACGGTGAACCCGCCCGACACGGTCACCGTGCCGGACGGTCACCTGCTGCTGCAGACCGTGCGCTCCCACGACCAGTTCAACACCACCGTCTACGGCCTGGACGATCGCTACCGCGGCATCAAGGGCGGTCGGCGGGTGGTGTTCGTCAACGCCGACGATCTCCGTCAGTTCGGGCTGGCCGACGGCGACATCGTCGACCTGATCAGCGTGTGGCGCGACGAGGAGCGGCGGGCCAAGGCCTTCCGGGCCGTCGCCTACGACACGCCGCCCGGGTGCGCGGCCGCGTACTTCCCCGAAGCGAACGTGCTCGTGCCGCTCGACTCGACGGCGGAGACCAGCAACACCCCGACCTCGAAGTCGATCGTGATCCGCCTGGAACGCTCCGCCTGACGCGGGTGGCCAGAGTCCGCGGCTAGAGGCCGCAGTCGGGCGCGGCGGCGTGCAGGGCGGCGCGCATGTCATCGACCGGCGCGTCGTGGCCGGTCATCAACGCCACCTGCACGGCGGCCTGGTGCAGCAGCATCAGCGCGCCGCTGATGACCTTCGCCCCGCTCCGGGCGGCCGCGGCACCCAGCGCCGTGGGCCAGGGCGTGTAGACGACGTCCAGGACGGCCTGCGTCGGCTGCCACAGCCGCGCGGCAAGCGGGTCGGCCGCGCCGGACGGCAGGGTCGACACGACGAGCTCAGCGGTCAACGCACCCGACGTGGCGTCCAGCGCCCCGAGCGACACGCTGATGCCGAGTCGCTCGGCCGTGCTCAGCAGCGCCCCGGCCCGCGACGGCTCCCGCACCAGGACGTCGCAGGACTCGACCCCGAGCGCGAGCAGCGCGGCCAGCATCGCCTGTGCCGTCCCCCCGGCTCCGAGGATGGTCACCGTGTCCGGCGCGATGGCGTACTCGGCCAGCGCGGCGACGAGTCCGGCAACATCGGTGTTGTCAGCGATCCAGCCGTCCGGGCCCGGCAACAGCGTGTTGGCCGACCCGACCGCCGCGGCCAGCGGCTGGATCGTGGTCGCGACCTCGAGCAGGGCGTGCTTGAGCGGCATCGTGGCCGAGAAGCCCGACCAGTCGGTGCGCGACGCGAGGACGGCCGGCAGTTCCGCGGCACCGCAGTCGATCGCCTCGTAGGTCCAGTCCAAGTCGAGCGCCGCGTAGGCGGCGCGGTGCAGCACCGGCGAGAGCGAATGCGCGATCGGACGGCCGAGCACAGCGGCCCGGCCCAGCGTGGCGGGACCCACGGACTACCCGCAGCCCCAGTTGTTGGCCTTGCACTTGGCGGCGGCCCGGGTGAACTCCGCCTCGCTGTTCGTGAAGAAGAGGTGACCGTCCTTGTCCCCGTTGACGTAGTAGAGCCAGTCGCCGGCGGCGGGATGAGCGGCGCCGTTCATCGCCTCGGCGCCGGGATTACCGATCGGCGTCGGCGGCAGGCCCGCATGGTTGTACGTGTTGTACGGCCCGGGGGTCGACGCATAGGGGATCTTGGTCGGGTCGATGCCCTTGAGCTTCGCGGCGTACGCGCTCGTGGCATCGATCTGCAGGTTCTTGGAGACCTTGAGGCGGTTGAGGATGACCCGGGCGACCTTCGGGTAGTCCTGCGGGAACTTCGCCTCGGCCTGCGCGATCGAGGCGATGATGAGTTCCTCGTACGGCGTGATGTGCAATGCCTTGGCCTGCGCGGTGAATCGCGTCGTCCGCGCCTGGTCGGTGAACTTGCCGACCATCTGCTGCAGGGCCGTGGTGACGTCGGTCTTGTCGTCGAACGGGTAGGTGGCCGGGAACAGGAATCCCTCGACCGCCACCGGCGCCTTGTTGCCGATCTTGTAGTCGGTGGGCAAGCCGAGCGCCTTGACATTGACGAGCGCCTTGGTGACCGCCGCCTTGCCCAGACCGAGCCCGCACACAGTGTTGGCGCTGGACTTGGCCGTGCACTGCGGTGCCGTGAGGCGCTTCGCGATGTCGGCGATCGTGGCGCCCTCTGTGACGACGACATCGGAGTTCACGCGCGAGGCCGGATCGAGGAGCAGGGAGAGCGCGTTGGTCCCGGACATGTGCTTGTGCAGCCGGTACGAGCCGGGCTGGATGTTCTGAGAGTTGGTGTTCTTCGACGCGGCGTCGGTGAAGGCGCGGTCACTCGCGACCACGCCCTGGTCATGCAGCGTTTGGCCGATCTGCGTCGCGGCGTCATTCGCGCGGATCGTGACGATCACTGAGCCGCTGCCCGACCCGCTGTAGTCGCTGGGGTGCAGGTAGCGGTAGATCGGCAGGGCAATGAAGTACCCGGACACCGCGACCATCGCTACCAGCAGCAGCGCAAGGATCCCAAGGAAACGGCGCCGGCGCCGGGTGCGCGAGCGCCGCAGGGTGTCGGCTCGGGACTCACTTCGCGACGGGCGCGGCTGGGCGTGCGGGCTGGGGCGCCGAAAGTCGTCGACGGACTCGTCGTCCAGAAGCAGGTCGTCGTCAGCGGGGCCGAAGAACAAATCGTGCGTCTCGTAGTCGACCAGCGACTCACGATCGCGTTGCTTCACGCCTGCACGCTCCGTTCTCTCGTCGACTTCGTCCCGCGACGCAGCACCGCTTCCCGCAACTTCACGAGCGGCGCACTTCCAGCCAGTGTTGCAGCAATTCGACGGCAGCAAGTTGATCTATGACGGCCCGGCCGGCTCGGCCCCGGACACCGCTTTCGTGGAGCTTACGCTGCGCTGACACCGTGGTCAGACGCTCGTCCAGGTACTCCAGGGGAACCGGCGCGATCTTGGCCGCCAGCGCGGTGCCATACGAGCGTGCCATGTCCGCCGCCGTGCCCTCCCGTCCGGCCAGCGTCCGCGGCAGCCCGACCACCACCCCGGCGGCCTCGTAATCGGCCACCAGGCCCGCCAACTCGGCGATGTCGCGGTCCGAACGCGGATCGCGCGTGAGAGTCGCCACAGGCAGCGCCAGGACGCCGCGCGGGTCACTGCGCGCAACGCCGACCCGCACTGTGCCCACGTCGACCGCGAACCAGATTCCTGGGGGATTCGGTCCTGGCGGCTTCGGCGTGTCGGCGGGGTCCACAGTCAGGACGCGGTCAGGTTGGCCCGGACCGCCGCGAACGCGTCGGTCAGCTTTGCGGCGTCGCCGCCCGCCCCCTGAGCGAGATCCGCCTTGCCGCCCCCGCGGGCGCCCAGCACCGGCGCGAAGGCGCGCACGACCTCGCCCGCGGCGAGCCCGGCCGCTTGGCCGGCCTCGTTCACCGCGGCGACGAACGCCACGCCACCGCCGTCGGCGGGCGAGGCGAGGAGGACGACGGCTGGGTCGGATGGCCGGAGTCGACCGCGCACGTCCAGCACGAGCGAACGCAGGTCGTTGCCACCGACGCCGGCCGGTGCCTCGGCGGCGACGAGCTGCACACCGTTGACGTTCTGGGCCGACGCTGCGAGCGTCCCGGCACTGGCCAGGACCTGGCCGACCCGAAGCTTGCCAAGCTCCCGCTCGGCCGACTTGAGCCGATCCAGGACGCCGCCGATGCGCTCGGGCAGCTCCTCGGGCGGCGCCTTGAACTCGCCGGCGAGGGACTGGACGATGGTGTGCTCACGCGCGAGGTACTTGAACGCGTCGAGTCCGACGAGCGCCTCGACCCGGCGCACACCCGACCCGATGGACGCCTCCCCGAGCAGCTTCACCATGCCGATCACCGAGCTGCGCGGGACGTGCGTCCCGCCGCAGAGCTCGCGGGAGTAGTCCCCGATCTCGACGATGCGCACCTGCTCGCCGTACTTCTCACCGAACATCGCGATTGCGCCGAGGCGACGCGCCTCTTCCTGGTCGGTCACGAACCAGCGCACCTCGAGGTCGCGCAGCAGCACCTCGTTGATCTCGTCCTCGACGTCGCCGAGCACGCTGTGCGGGACGGCCGACGGTGTCGTGAAGTCGAAGCGCAACCGGCCCGGCGCGTTGAGCGAGCCGGCCTGAGCCGCTGAGTCCCCCAGTGCCCGCCGCAGTCCGGAGTGCAGCAGGTGCGTGGCGGAGTGGCTGCGCGACACGGACGCGCGCCGCTCGATGTCGACCCGAGCCAGCACCACGTCACCGGTGCGGACCTCGCCGGCCAGCACGGTGGCGCGGTGCGCGATCAGGCCCGGCAATGGCTGCTGGACGTCGACCACGGTGAGCTCGGCCTCGCGGCCGGGGGCGTTCACCGACATCCGGCCCCAGTCGGCCTGCTGACCGCCACCTTCGGCGTAGAACGGCGTGGCATCGAGGATGACCTCGACCTCATCGCCCTCGTGCGCCGCGGCCAGCAGCCCGTCCGGCCCGACCAGCGCGGTGATCGTCGCCTCGCGGACGGTCTCCGTGTACCCGGTGAACTGCACCGGTCCGGTCTCGAGCGCCGAGCGGTACAGCGACAGGTCGAGGTGGCTGGTCTTCTTCGCGGCCGCATCGGCCTTGGCCCGCGCTCGCTGCTCGGCCATGAGCCGGCGGAACCCCGGCTCGTCGACCTCGATGCCCTGCTCGGACGCCATCTCCAAGGTGAGATCGATCGGGAAACCGTACGTGTCGTGCAGCTGGAAGGCGCTGGCGCCGGAGAGCTGCTGGCCCCCCGACTTCTTGGCCTCGTCGACCGCGAGATCGAGGATCGTGGTGCCGGCCCGCAGCGTCTGGCGGAACGCTTCCTCCTCGGCGTAGGCGTACTGGGCGATGCGGTCGAAGCCGGTGGCGACCTCCGGGTAGGACGGCGCCATGCAGTCCCGCGCCACCGGGAACAACTCGGGGAAGGCCGGGTCCTCGTAGCCGAGCAGGCGCATCGAGCGGATCGCGCGACGCAGGATTCGGCGCACCACGTAGCCGCGTCCGTCGTTGCCCGGCGTCACGCCGTCGCCGATGAGCATCAGCGCCGTGCGGACGTGATCGGCGATCACTCGCAACCGCACGTCATCCGGGTGCGACTCACTGGCCGCGTGCCCGGAGTGCACGCCGTAGACCTTGCCGGCCAATTCAGCGGCGCGGGTGAGGATCGGCCGGGTCTGGTCGATCTCGTACAGGTTGTCGACGCCCTGCAGCAGCGTGGCCACCCGCTCCATGCCCATGCCGGTGTCGATGTTCTTGCTCGGCAGCTCGCCGAGGATCTCGTAGTCGGACTTGCCCGGTCCGGTCTGCGGGCCGCGCACGTTCTGCATGAAGACGAGGTTCCAGAACTCCATGTAGCGGTCCTCGTCGACCGCGGGGCCGCCCTCCACGCCGTACTCGGGGCCGCGGTCGTAGTACAACTCGCTACAGGGCCCGCACGGTCCGGCGATCCCCATCGACCAGAAGTTGTCGTCCATACCCTTGCGGACGATCCGGTCCAGCGGCAACCCGATCTGCTTGTGCCAGATGTCAATGGCCTCGTCGTCGTCGACGTAGACGGTGGCCCAGATGCGGTCGCCGTCGAGTCCGAAACCGCCGTCGGCGATCGGGCCGGTCGACAGATCCCACGCAAATTGGATCGCGACGTCCTTGAAGTAATCGCCGAAGCTGAAGTTGCCGTTCATCTGGAAGAACGTGCCGTGCCGCGTGGTCTTGCCGACTTCCTCGATGTCCTGCGTGCGGACGCATTTCTGAATGCTCGTCGCGCGCTTCCAGGGCGCTTGCTGCTGGCCGACGAAGTACGGGACGAACTGCACCATGCCGGCGTTGACGAACAGCAGGTTGGGGTCGTCGAAGGGCAGCGGTGCGCTCGGGACGACCATGTGTCCGGTGCGCTCGAAGTAGCCCAAGAAACGCTGCCGGATCTCTGCAGATTGCACATTGCCACTCTGCCAGACCGGCGGTAGGGCCTTACTCGCTGGCGACCTTGCCGAGGTGGCCGTCCAGGCCGGTGCTCTCGCGCAGCTGGGCTTCGCGTTCGGTCATCGCCTCGCGGACGTCGGCGGCGAAGTCGCGGATCGCGTCGGCGAGTTCTGCCAGGCCCGCGCCGATGCCGCCGGCCATTCCGCGGGGGGTGAGTTTCTCGGCGACGCGGGAGAGCTTGCGCACCACCATCGCGCCGATCGTGACGCCCATGGCGAGCCAGAAGAGTCTGCGCATCGGATCAGCCCTCGCTGCGGCGGCTGGAGCGGTGCTTACGCCGCGCGGCCTTGACGGCATCAGCGTCGCGCCGGTCGGACACCGTCTTGCGGACGCCATAGGTGAAGGCGGCAGCCTTGATCATCGGGCTGCCGAGTGTGCTGGAGACGACGGCTGTCATCGCCGCGACGTTCGTGGTCATCGAGTTGACGTTCTTGGCGATGCCCTCGATGTGCACCAGTTGCGCGTTGACCTGCGTCACCGTGTCCTGGGCCTGGACGAGCAGTGGCGTCGCGCCCTCATGCGTCTTGCGGACGGCCAGCGTGGCTTCGTCGAGCGTCCGGCCCAGCTTGAGCATCGGGACGGCGAGTAGCAGCACCAGCAGGGCAAACGCGATCGCGGCTATCAGCGCAGCGATGGCCGCTCCGGACATCGGGCCTCCCCCGGCAGTCGTAGTGATCGATCGGTACCCGCCGACCCTAGCGGGTCATTCCGGCCCCTCCTACGTGCCTCGGATGACGGCCCGCAATCGGGTCAGCCGCTCCCCGACCGCCTTCTCGTTGCCCCGACCGGCCGGCTCGTAGTAGTCGCGCGCGACCAGCTCGTCGGGCGGGTACTGCTGGGTCACGACGCCGTCAGGTACGTCCGGGGGGTACACGTAGCGGGCGCCGGCACCGAGCTTGGCCGAGCCCGGGTAGTGGCTGTCGCGCAGGGCAGGTGGCACGGCTCCGGCCAGGCCGGCTTTGACGTCGGCCTGGGCCGCGTCGATGGCCCGGATGACGGCGTTGGACTTCGGCGCGAGGGCGAGGTGGATCGTCGCCTGCGCCAGGTTGATCCGCGCTTCGGGCAGTCCGATCAGCTGCACGGCCTGGGCCGCAGCGGTGGCGGCGAGCAAGGCCGTCGGGTCGGCCAGCCCGATGTCCTCAGAGGCGTGCACCACCAGGCGACGGGCGATGAAGCGTGGGTCCTCGCCCGCCTCCAGCATCCGGGCCAGGTAATGCACCGCGGCGTCGGCGTCGGAGCCGCGGATCGACTTGATGAAGGCGCTGATGACGTCGTAATGCTGGTCGCCGTCGCGGTCGTAGCGCACCGCCGCGCTGTCGACGGCCTGCTCCAGCGTGGCGAGATCGATTGCCGAGCGACCCTCGGCGAGGACGGTTCCGGCGGCCGCCTCGATCGCGGTGAGGGCGCGGCGGGCGTCCCCGCCCGACAACCGCAGCAGGTGGGCGCGGGCGTCGTCGTCGAGCCTGACGGCGTCGTTCAACCCGCGCTCGTCGGTCAGCGCGCGGTCGACCAGCTGCCCGACCGCGGCGTCGTCGAGCGGTTGCAGGGTCAGCAGCAAGCTGCGCGAGAGCAGCGGCGCCACGATCGAGAAGAACGGGTTCTCCGTAGTCGCGGCGACGAGAGTGACGTGCCGCGCCTCGACGGCCGACAGCAGGGAGTCCTGCTGGGTCTTGGAAAAGCGATGGATCTCGTCGATGAACAGGACGGTCTGGCGGCCGTTGTGGGTGAGTTCGGCCTTGGCGCGGGCGATGACCTCGCGGACGTCCTTGACCCCGGCGTTGAGCGCGGAGAGCTGCTCGAAGCGACGGTTGGTGGCCGACGACACGATGAGCGCGAGCGTGGTCTTGCCGGTGCCGGGAGGGCCGAACAGGATGAGCGACATCGGGGCGTCGCCCTCCACCAGACGGCGCAGCGGGGACCCGGACGCCAGCAGGTGTTCCTGGCCGACCACCTCGTCGAGGGTGCGCGGGCGCATCCGGGCCGCCAATGGCGCCGCTGCATCCAGCGGCTCGGCCGCCGGTCGTGCGTCGCGGTCCGGCTCGAAGAGGGTCACGCGACGAGCCTACGAGCCAGGTGGGTTGCCGGTTCTCCGGCAGTGGCCGTTGTTGACGTTCCTGCGGTCCGGTGCTGCCGGTCGCCGCACCCGCAGGAAGTTCGCCGCGCGCTGCGGGGGCGAGTCGGACAGCGCCGTGCGGCAGCACGCCCTCTGGGCGGTCGAGCGGTCAGCGCACCAGCCGCTGTGATTGGGGGCCCGGCCTTCGGGGAAGCCTTTCGGAACAAAGACCAAACGACCGAGGCGATCCTGGAGACCGTGATGACCGCAGACCTGAGCGCGAGCGTCAAGGCAAGTCGGGTACGTGTGCCGCGGACCCGCGGCGCGATGAGCGGGCTGCTGCTGCTCCTGCTCGGCGCGTGGGCCGCGCTGGTGCCCTTCATCGGCCCGTACTTCAATTTGGCATTCACCCCGGCGCCGAACACGGCGTGGCACTGGACCGCGGCCCGCGGCTGGCTCGAGGTCCTTCCGGGCGCGGCCGCCTTCCTCGGCGGCCTGCTGCTCCTCGTCAGCGCCAGCCGGCTCACCACCAGTCTCGGCGGCTGGCTCGGGGTCGCCAGTGGCGCGTGGCTGATCGTGGGTCCGCCCCTGACCGGCGTGCTGAACCTCAATCTCGGTACCCCCGATCCGGCGTCGAGCGAGGGCGTCCGGGCGCTCGAGGAACTCCTGTTCTTCTACGGCATCGGCGCCGCCATCCTGTTCGTCGCGGCCGTCGCGATCGGTCGATTGTCCGTGCACAGCGTCCGCGACGTCCGGGCCGCCGAACGCCGCGCCGAGGCCGAGCTGGCCGCCGAGGCCGAACAGCGCCGCCTGGTCGAGGAGCAGGTCGCCCGCGAGAACGAGCGACGCGCGGCCGCGGAACGCAACGCCCCAGTTGCGCCCAACACGCCGGGCGCCGGTACGAGCGGATACCCGGACGGCCAACCCGTCGGCGTGGGTCGCCACGAGAATCTGCCGCCGGACGAAAACCCGGGCGCCGGCTCGAACTACGCGTCGAACTACTCGGCCGGCGGCGCGCACACTGCGCCCCCGACCGCTCAGTACCCGCCGGCGACCGACGCTCCGCCACCACCCCGGGCGCCCTAACCAGCGCGTCGCCGGAACCTGAGCCGACACCGAGACGCGATCCGGTAGTCGTTCTGGTACGGCCCGCGCAGCAGCGGCCTGAACAGACTGGTTGGCGGGCGAGTCAGCCCGCGCGGCGCAGGGCGAGCACCGGGATGGCGCGGATGCCCTCGGTCTTCTGCGCGTACTCGGCGAACCCTGGGTACCGCCGCGCCTGCTCGGCATAGATGCGGTCCCGCTCGGGTCCGGTGAGCTCGGCGACCTCGACCGGGTAACTCTCGGTGCCGACCTCGACGCTCCCGGTGCCGGCCACGGTCAGGTTGTGATACCAGTCCGGGTTCGTCGGAGCACCGGCCTTCGAGGCGAAGACGTAGATCGTCT
>JAOPVG010000220.1 GCA_025966255.1 Jatrophihabitans sp. | reverse complement strand
AGCCCGTGCCAGCGCCGCGCGGCCGACGTCGTCCCGCGCCGTACCGGACGTTTGCTCGTATCGGTCCAGCCCATCGTGCCCGGCCCATCGCTCGACGTTGCCGAACGCGTCTTCCACCGCAGCGGTCAGACCGGTGAGATCCCGCAGCCCCTCGGCCAAAGCCGTCGGAACGTCCCGGGCAGTCGATGCCACCGTCAGCATTTCGCGCACCCGAGTCCGGCGCTGTAGATCGCTGACCGTTGCCTGGAGCTGCCGGTTGACAGCGGCGCGTTCCTCATTCATGGCCCGCAGGCTGGCCGCGTACTGCGCGACGTCGCGGTAGAGAGCAGCGTTCTCGAGCGCGGCTGCGGTCTGCCGGGTGAGGATGTCGAGCAGGAAGTTCTCGTAGCTCGCGGGCTCGGCCGGTGCGCTGACCGCGAGATATCCGCGGCACCCGGACAGGCTCACGAGCGGGAGCGCGCAGCCCCACGGCCACTCGTCGAGGTGGATGGGCCCGCAGTTGCGGCCGGCGTCGGCGATGAGATCGGTGAGGCTCTCCGGAGCCTCCCGGCCGACGTCGACCGCGACGATTCCGTCGCGGTCGTTGAGGTAGGCAGCTTCGACGCGCATCGAACCCAACGACGGGATCGACGACGCGCACAGGCGCATGATCGCTGCGCCGTCACGCGCACCGAACATCATCACAGAGATGGTGAACAAGCCATACAGGTCCGAAACCTGAGCCCGTCCTGGGTCGTCCCGCAAGATCGATTCCACGGCACGATCGCTCATGCGATCAGGGTCCCAACCGGGGGGAGCAGAGGGAATCCGCGCAAACGCGCAGATTTCAAGTATTTACCCCCATCGTCTGTCTGCCAAACCCTGTCGGTGGTACGGCACGATTCCCTGCTCTCCCAGGGTGACTCGCTGGTCGACCTTGGACCCGGCGGGGCGACGCGCGTCGTCCGACGCTCTTGCAACGGTGGTTGCACGTCCCCATGAGGAGGTACCCCGATGACCTTGATGCGATTCGACCCGTTCCGCGAGCTGGACCGGCTCGGTGAACGCGTGCTCAACGCCGGCGCACTCCGGGCGATGCCGACCGAAGCATTCCGCCGGGGCGACGACTTCTATGTGCTGATCGATCTCCCGGGCGTGCGCACCGACGACGTTCAAGTGACGGTGGAGCGCAACGTCGTCAACGTGCACGCCACACGGACTTCACCTCGCCAAGAGGGCGATGAGTTACTGGTCGACGAACGGCCGCACGGCCATTTCAGTCGGCAGTTCTTCCTCGGTGACAACCTCAATGCCGGCAAGTTGCAGGCCGAATATGCGCTGGGCGTACTCACCCTGACCATCCCGGTGGCCGCGGAGAGCAAGCCGCGGCAGATCCAGATCTCGTCGAACGACAGCAGCGAGAGCGGTCCCCGCACGGTCGAGGTGGGCGCCAACGATCAACAAGCGGCGAACGCTTGACCGAGCTGACATGAACGTCACCAAAGACAAGCGGGTCATTGCTCCTTGCTCCGACTACCCCGGCGCCGAACGCGCGGTCGAGGACCTGTCCGGCCGGGGCTTCGCGCTGAAAAGGGATGCCCCGGTCGCGGACCTGGCCGTCGAGTTGCTCAGCCATGTCGTGCCGTCGCGCGGCCGCGACCAAACCGGCGTCTGAACCGCAGGAATATCGGACTTGAGAACCCAGATCTGAACACGCACGAACGGGAAAGGACCGCGACATGGCCAAGGCAGTGGGTATCGACCTCGGCACGACGAACTCGGTGATCGCGGCATGGGAGAACGGTGCACCCGGTGTCATTCCCAATGCCGAGGGCTCGAGGACCACGCCGTCCGTGGTCGCCTTCACCGAGTCAGGCGAACGTCTCGTCGGCCAACTGGCCCGAAGGCAAGCGATCCTCAATCCCAAAGGCACGATTTATTCGGCCAAACGCTTCATCGGCCGCAAGTACGACGAGGTCGCCGAGGAGGCGAAGTCGGTCACGTTCGACGTGGTGCCCGGACCCGACGGGGCGGCGCGCTTCGAGATCCGGGGCAAGCAGTACGCCCCGGAGGAGATCAGCGCCCTGGTGCTGCGCAAGCTCGCCGACGACGGCGGCAAGGCGCTCGGCGAGCGGGTGACCGAAGCGGTCATCACCGTGCCGGCCTACTTCAACGATGCTCAGCGGCAGGCGACGAAGGATGCCGGCCGCATCGCTGGTCTCGAGGTGCTGCGCATCATCAACGAGCCGACGGCGGCCGCCCTGGCCTACGGGCTGGACAAGAAGGGTCACGAGACGGTCCTCGTCTTCGATCTCGGCGGCGGCACCTTCGATGTCAGCATCCTCGACGTGGGCGACGGCGTCGTCGAGGTGCGTTCGACCGCGGGCGACACCCACCTCGGCGGCGACGACTTCGACCGGCGCATCGTCGACTACCTCGCCGACAACTTCAAGCAGGAGGAGCGGATCGACCTGCGGTCGGATCCGCAGGCGTTGCAGCGGTTGTTCGAGGCGGCGGAGAAGGCGAAGGTGGAACTCAGCTCGGTGACCCAGACGCAGGTCAACTTGCCGTTCATCACCGCCGGCGCCGATGGTCCGAAGCACCTGACCGCCACGCTCACCCGTGCGACGTTCGACGACATCACGCATGACCTCGTGGAGCGCACGCTCGGACCGGTGCAGCAGGCCATGAGTGACGCGAAGGTGACCGCCAATGACCTCGACGAGGTGATCCTCGTCGGCGGCTCGACCCGGATCCCCGCGGTCCAGGCCCTGGTGCGCCGCCTCACCGGCGGCAAGGAACCGAACATGACCGTCAACCCCGACGAGGTGGTGGCCCTCGGGGCGGCAATTCAGGCCGGTGTGCTCAAGGGCGAGGTCTCCGACGTGCTGCTGCTCGACGTCACGCCGCTGTCCCTCGGCGTCGAGACGCGCGGCGGCATCATGACCAAGATCATCGACCGCAACACCACCATCCCGGCGCGGCGCAGCGAGACGTTCTCCACCGCTGAGGACAACCAGCCGGCCGTGGACATCCAAGTGCTGCAGGGCGAGCGGGAACGGGCATCGGACAACCGCGTGCTCGGGCATTTCCAGCTGACCGACATCCGCCCCGCACCCCGCGGTGAGCCGCAGGTCGACGTCACGTTCGATCTCGACGCGAACGGGATCCTGAGTGTGACGGCCAAGGACAAGGACACCGGGAAGGAGCAGGGCATCACGATCAGCGAGAGTGCCAACCTCGACCAGGCCGAGGTCGAGCGAATGGTCGCGGAGGCCGAGCGCAATCGCGGTGAGGATCAAGCCTTGCGGGAACAAGTGGACGCGCGCAACGAGCTCGACAGCTCGGCCTACCAGCTCGAGCGGCTGGCCAACGAACTGGGCGACTCCGCTCCCGTGCACGAGAAGGCGCGGGCCGAGATGCTGATCTCGGATGCGCGTGAGGCTCTGAAGAACGATGCGCCGCTCGCGCGGGTGCGCGAGCTGACCGGCGAACTCCAGCAGGCTGCCCAGGCCCTCAGCGCCGCCAGGCAGAGCGGGTCGTCGTCGGCTGGGCCGACCCAGCCGGGGGAGCCAGGCGGTGCCTCCGGCGCCGCCGACGACGACGTGATCGACGCCGAATTCAATCCGGCATAGGGAGGACCGGATGCCTCGCGACAGCGCCGATGTCCACAGCGCGGATCTCGACGAGGCGGCCCGGAAGGCGCCCGATGGGGGTCAGGCGCCGAATGAGGTCGCGCCTGACCCGCCCGCGTCCGACCCGCCCGCCCAGGACTGGGAAGATCGCGCGCGGCGGGCGGCCGCCGACCTTGACAACCTGCGCAAGCGGCACGCCCGCGAACTGGAGCAGGCCGGCGCTGCCGAGCGGGCCGAGGTGGCGGCCGGCTGGTTGCCGGTGATCGACAACCTCGAGCTCGCGCTCGCCCATGCCGACGCCGACCCGGCCACCATCGTGGAGGGGATCCGGGCGGTCCGCGATCAGGCGGTGTCGATCCTGGCCCGGCTGGGCTACGAGCGGCACGACGAACTCGGCGTGCCGTTCGACCCGACGCAGCACGAGGTGTTGAGTGTGCTCGACGAGCCCGAAGTCCCGCCCGGCACCGTGGTGCAGGTGCTGCGGCCGGGGTACGGGGATGCCGACCGCCAGCTGCGTCCCGTGGCCGTTGCGGTGTCGCGTAAGCCGGAGTGATCCGGCATGGCCCGCAACTACTACGAGGTACTGGGCGTCGACCGGAATGCGTCGGCCGACGAACTGCAACGCGCCTTCCGCAGCCTCGCCCGCAAGTACCACCCGGACGTCAACAAGGACCCGAGCGCTGAGGAGCAGTTCAAGGAGATCAACGAGGCGTATCACGTTCTCGCCGATCCCGGGACCCGCGCCCGCTACGACCGCTTCGGCCCGGAATTCCGGCAGATTCCGGAGGACTACGCCGGCGCTGGCGCCGGCGCCGGAGCGGGGCGGCAGGGCCGGTCGGCCCGCGGGGGAGCTGGTCGCAGGGCCGGTGGTGGCCCGGGTGGCGCCTCCCGCGGGCACCCCGGCGGCACCGCGGGCGGGATCAACATCGAGGACCTGCTCGGTGGCATGGGCGGCGGCGGGTTCGACAGCATCTTCGACTCCTTCCGTTCGGACGGCCCGATGCCCGGCGCCGACCAGCAGGCCGAGGTCGAGCTCACCGTCGAGGAGGCCTACACCGGCGGGAAGCGCCACATCACCCTGTCCAGCGGCGCGGGTGAACGCTCCTATGACGTCACGATTCCGCCTGGTGTCATGGACGGGCAGCGCATCCGGCTGGCCGGGCAGGGCGGTCAGGGTGGCCAGGGCGGCGATCGGGGCGACCTCTATCTCGTCGTCCGGATCAAGCCCCATCCCCGCTTCCGGCTGGACGGGCGGGACATCCACGTCGATCTCCCACTTGCCCCGTGGGAGGCCGCACTGGGGGCGACCGTCCCGCTGATGGGTCCCGGGGGCGAACTGAAGGTGACGGTGCCGGCGGGCACGTCGAGCGGGCGCCAGTTGCGACTGGCCGGCGAGGGGATGCCGAACCGGCGCGGCAAGCCCGGCGACCTGTATGCCGTCGTGCAGATCATGGTGCCGAAGAAGCTCAAGAAGCGTGAGCGGGAGCTGTTCGAAGAGCTCGCATCGGTGTCGGACTTCGATCCGAGGAGCCAGAAGAGATGACCAGACCACGTGCCGGCACGACCGGCGCCCGCTATCCGATCATCGTCGTGCCCACCGCGCCGCGCCTCGGGCTGGAGTCCTTCGCTGATCGCGGTGGCCTGCATCCGGAACTGGTGCAGCGGTTCGTCGCCCTCGGTCTCCTCGACGCGCATCGAGATGCCAACGGGGCGCTGTGGTTCGCGGCGAACCAGCTGCCCGCGCTGGCGCGAATTCGCCGGCTGCGCGCCGGCCTGCAACTGAACTACGCCGGGCTCGGCCTGGTGATCGAACTGCTCGATCGCATTCAGCGTCTCGAGGACGCTCTGCGTACCCAACCGGCCGGAAGGAGCCAATCGTCATGGACATGAACCGGCTGACCCAGAAATCCCAGCAGGCGCTGCAGGAGGCGCAATCCATCGCTGTTCGGATGGCGCACACCGAGGTCGACACCGAGCACCTGTTGCTCGCGCTGTTGCAGGACCAGGACGGCCTCGCGCCGCGGCTGCTCACGCTGGCCGGCGCGGACGTCGACGAGCTGAGCACCGACGTCGAGGCGGAGTTGTCCCGGCGGCCGAAGGTGACCGGGCCGGGCGCCACGCCGGGACAGGTGACGATCACCCAGCGCATCAGCCGGGTACTCGACGCCGCC
>JAOPVG010000202.1 GCA_025966255.1 Jatrophihabitans sp. | reverse complement strand
CGGCCTCGACGACGGCGAATTCACCGGTGCCGAGGTGGGCGTTCTTGCCGGTCTCGTAGAGGTTGCCGCCGATCGCGAACGACGGGTCGGCACCACACGCCTGCGCCGCCACGACAAGCAGCGAGGTAGTGGACGTCTTGCCATGCGTACCCGCGACCGCGATGCAGCGGCGATCCTCCAGCGCGGCGGCAAGCGCGGCGGCGCGGCGCAGCACCGGCTTGCCACTTGCCCGGGCGGCGGCGAACTCCTCGTGCTTCGGATTGATCGCGGTTGTGTAGACGAACGTGTCGGCGTCGTCGAGGTGGGAAGGCGAGTGGCCGATGTGGACGGTGGCGCCGAGTGCGCGCAGGCCGGACACCGTGATCGAGTCGCGCGCCTCGCAGCCGCTGACGACTAGCCCGCGCTCGAGCAGGATCCGCGCCAGCGCGCTCATCCCCGAACCGGCAATCCCCATGATGTGCACCCGACCGAGGTCGGCGAGCGGCGGGATGACGTCGGTGGCGGCGCTGCGCACCAGCGCGGCGCCGGGCGCGGCCCAATCCTCGGGGCGGTCGTCTTCGTGGTCCTTGGTCGGCCTCGTCACGACTTGCCCTTGGGGAAGCGGCGGTGCTCGGCGGCGACGGTCAGCACCCGCCGAGCAAGGACGACATCGGCGTCCCGTGATCCCGACATCGCCGCCGCCCGCGACATCACCTGCAACGTGTCCGGATCGGTGATCCGCGGGACCACCTCGCTCAGCAACCACGCGGGCGTCAGATCGGCGTCGTCGACGAGCAGGCCCCCACCCGCGGCGACGGTCGGCATCGCGTTGAAGCGCTGCTCACCGTTGCCGACGGGATACGGCACGTAGGCAGCGGGCAGGCCGACGGCAGCGAGCTCGGCACACGTCATCGCGCCGCAGCGACACAGCGCGAAGTCGGCCGCGGCGTACGCGTACTGCATCTCCTCGACGTACGGGACGACGACGTAGGGGGCCGATTCGTCGGACTTCACGTCGAGCTCGTTCTTCGGTCCGATCACGTGCAGTACCTGGACGCCGGCCGCCCGCAGGCCGTCGGCCGCAGCCGACGCGGCCCGGTTGATCGAGCGGGCACCCTGCGAGCCGCCGAAGACGAGCAGCACCGGCCGGTCGAGGCGGAGTCCGAGACGGGCCCGGGCCTCGTCACGCAGCGCGGCGCGGTCGAGCTGGGAGATCGCCGGACGCAGCGGGATGCCGATCACCGTGGCGTGCGGCAGCTTGCCGGCTCGCGTCGCGGTGAACACGTGCTTGGTCATGCGAGCCGCGCCGCGGTTCGCCAGCCCGGGCTTGGCATTCGCCTCGTGCACGACGATCGGGATGCTCAGCCGCTTCGCGGCGAGATAGGCCGGGACGGCCACGTAGCCACCGAAGCCGACCACGACCTCGGCCTGCACCCGCTCCAACACGGCGGACGTGGCGGCGACGGCCTCGCGGACGCGTCCGGGCGTGCCGAACAGCGCCCGCCCGATCTTGCGCGGCAGCGGCACCGGCGGCACGAGTTCGAGCGGATAGCCGCGGGCCGGGATGAGCGTGGTGTCCAGACCCTTGACCGTGCCCAAAGCGGTGATCTCGGCCGACGGGTCGAGGCGGCGGACCGCGTCGGCCAGATTCATCGCCGGCTCGATGTGCCCCGCCGTGCCGCCACCGGCAACCACAACTCGCAACCCGCTCAACTTATCCGCCGGGCACGGGTCGCCGTCTCGGCCACTCGCTTCGCCCGGGCCGATCCGGCCGCCCGTTGCGATGCCTGCGGCGTCGCCCGCAAGCTCGCGGCGCTCGCGCGGCGGCGCGGCTCTTCGCGCGAGCCCTCATCGCGTCGACGGTCACCATTCGAGCCCGACCGCGAGGTAGGCCGGGCGGCCCGCCCGGCGCCGCGTCGCTTCGGGGCGACGTACGCGCGGGGGACGGGAATCCTGCACCAGCGTTCCAGACGGGTGCGGCGGTCGCGGCGTTCGGACTTGCGTGCGGCGCTCACGGCGGCGGCCTCGTGCCGGGCGAAGGACGTGAGCATGCCGAGCACGAAGAACGTCACGAGCAGCGACGTACCACCGGCGGAGATCATCGGCAGCGGGATACCAGTGACCGGCAGCAACCCGCTGACATAGCCGATGTTGATCACCGCCTGGCCGCACAGCCAGATCGTCGCGCCACCGGCGGCGAGGCGGACGAACGGATCGGCATTGCGCCGCACGATGCGCATGCCGGTGTACGCGAACAACCCGAACAACGCGAGCACCGCGAGGCAGCCGATGAGTCCGAGCTCCTCACCGATGATGGCGAAGACGTAGTCCGAGTTGGCGTTCGGCACCCAGCCGTATTTCGAGGTGCCCTGACCGAGCCCGACCCCGAACAAGCCGCCCGACGCGAGCGCGTACAGACCTTCGACCGTGTGGTAGCCGGCGCCCTTCGCGTCCTTGAACGGGTCGGTGAAGTTGGTCAGCCGGGCGAGGCGGTACGGCGCGGCGACGGCGAGCGCGGTGATCGCTGCCGCGATCACCATGAGCACGACCGTGAAGTAGCGCAGCGGCATGCCGATCATCCACAGCAGGCCTAGCAGGATCAGCATGAAGCAGCAGGTCGTGCCGAGGTCCGGTTCGGCCATCACGAACAGGCTGATGATCGCGAAGCCGGGAAGCAGCGGGATGAACAGGTGCCGCGCCCGCTTGAGCGTGCCCAGTTGCTGCTTGCGGGCGAGCAGATCGGCGCCCCACAACAACATCGCGACCTTGGCCAGCTCCGAGGGCTGCAGCTGCATCGGTCCGATGTCGATCCAGCGCCGCGCGCCGTAGACCCCCACGCCGATACCCGGAATGAGCACGGCCACCAGCGCGATCACGGCGAGCCCGAGCATCGGATAGGCGAGCATCCGGAACGCGCGCGGCGACATCCGCAGCGCGATCCAGAAGATCACCAGGCCGAGCGCGATGAACTCGGCCTCCTTGATCCCCTGGCCCCAGATCGATCCGGTGCCGCCGTTGTCGTGCGCCGCGGCGATGGTCGTCGACACGGCCATCAGCACACCGAAGCCGAGCAGTCCCGACGCCGCGAGAAGAAGCAACTGCACCGATGCATACGGGCGGTCGAGGAAGCGGCGGCCGGCCGGCGCCGCGTCGTGCAGCCGGTGGCGCAATCCGTCGACGAAACTCGGCGACCGATCGGTGACGGTCCGCTCCGTAGAGGTCACGCGGAACCGTCCGAAGGCAGGCTGCGCGCGGCGTCGGCGAAGGCGTCGCCGCGCGCTCCGAAGTCACTGAACATGTCGTACGAGGCGGCAGCGGGAGCGAGCAGCACGGTGTCGCCCGGACGTGCGAGTCCGGCCGCGGCGCGAACCACCTCGGTCATTGCCCCATGTTCGGTGCTGTCGACCACGATCACGGGGACATCCGGCGCGTGTCGTGCAAGAGCGGCGGCGACCACAGCGCGGTCCTGGCCGAGCAAAACCGCCCCCGTGAGGCGGTGGGCGTGAGCGGCGATCAGCTCGTCGACCGCCACTCCCTTGAGCTGGCCACCGGCGATCCACACGATGCGCGGATACGCGGCGAGCGAGGCACTGGCGGCATGCGGGTTGGTGGCCTTGCTGTCGTCGACCCACGACACGCCACCCCGGGTGAGGACGGGCTGGTTGCGGTGCGGGTCCGGCGCGAACTCGCGCAGCCCGGACGTGACCGCGTGGGGACCCACGCCCATCGAGCGCGCGAGGGCCGCGGCGGCCAGCGCGTTGGCCACGTTGTGGCGGCCGGCCGGGCGGACGTCAGCGACCTCGACGAGCGCCAGTCCGTCATCGCCGAACGCCCGCGACACGAGCCGACCGTCGACGACCCCGAGTTGGCCCGCGGCCGGCTCGCCGAAGGTGAAGCCGACCGCGCCAGGACTCATCAGCGCGGCCACCCTGGGGTCGTCCGCATTGCCGATCGGGACGGCCCCGGCCCATACCCCCACCTTCGCCTGCTCGTAGGCATCCAGCGAGTCGTGCCAGTCGAGGTGATCCGGCGCCAGGTTCAGCAGCGCGCCGGCCGCGGGCGCGACCGACGGCGCGAAGTGCAGTTGCTGACTGGACAGCTCGACGGCGAGGACGTCGTACGGCGGATCGGCGAGCACGGCGTCGACGAGCGGCTCCCCGACATTGCCGACCGCGATCGCTCGCAGCCCAGCCGCGCGCAGCATCGACTCGAGCATGTGCACCGTCGTGGTCTTGCCGTTCGTACCCGTCACCGCCAGCCAGGGTGCCGCACCGGGGCGCCGCAGCTGCCAGGCCAACTCGACCTCGCCCCAGACCGGAACACCGCGGGCGGCCGCATCGGTCAGAAGCGGGTCGTGCGGACGCAGCCCGGGCGATGCGACGACGAGACCGACCTCACCGGGTAGCCGGATGAGCGGACCGAGCCAGCGGGCGCCGGCGGTGACGAGTCCGGCGACCGCGTCGCCTTCGGAGCTGGCGGTCAGTTCGACGGATGCGCCGGCCGCGAGCAGTGCTCGGGCGGCCGCAGAGCCGGCGACGCCGACACCGCACACGAGCACCCGTCGACCGCCCCACCCCGCGGTCGGCTCAGCCATTGCCGATGAAGTCCGCGTAGAACAGGCCCATCCCGAACGCGACCGCCAGTCCGGCCATGATCCAGAAGCGGACGATGATCGTGATCTGCTCCCATCCGCCGAGCTCGAAGTGGTGGTGCAGTGGGGCCATTCGGAAGACACGGCGACCCGTGCCGGTGCGTATTCGAGTGAACTTGAACCAGCCGGTCTGGATGATCGACGAGACGGTGATCGCGGCGAACAAGCCGCCCAGCGCCATGAGCAGCAACTCGGTGTGGGTAAGGATGGCCATGCCGGCCATCAGGCCGCCGAGCGCGAGCGAGCCGGTGTCGCCCATGAAGATCTGCGCCGGCGACGCGTTCCACCACAGGAACCCGAAGCAGGCCGCCATTGCCGACGCGGCGACGATGGCGAGGTCGAGCGGGTCCCGCACCGTGTAGCAGCCGGCCGCCGGATGGTTGAGGCACTGGTTGCGCGACTGCAAGAACGAGATGAGCGTGAACGCCCCGAAGATCATTGCCGCGGCGCCGGCGGCCAGCCCGTCCAGGCCGTCGGTCAGGTTCACCGCGTTCGACGTCGCCGAGATGATCAAGTACGCGATGATGACGAAGCCCACCGAGCCGAGGCCGACCGTCGCGATGTCGCGCACGTAGGACAGATGTGTCGACGCCGGCGTCAGGCCGTAGTGGTTGCGGTAGCGCAGGGCGAGGATGGCGAAGACTATCCCGACCACGAACTGCCCGAGGAACTTCGCCCGGGCCCGCAGCCCGAGGCTGCGCTGCCGGCGGATCTTGATGAAGTCATCGAGGAAGCCGACTGCGCCGAGCCCCACCATCAGGAACAGCGCGAGCAGTCCGGAGGCGTTCGGCCCGCCCTCCCCCCTGATCGCCCGGATCACGTGAGCGATCGCGTAGCCGACCACGGTGGAGCCGACGATTGCGACCCCGCCCATGGTCGGGGTGCCCCGCTTGACCAGGTGCGTCTGCGGGCCGTCGATGCGGATCTCCTGTCCGAACCCGCGCCGGCGGAAATACACCACCACCAATGGCGTACACAAGATCGACGTCATCAGCGAGACGACCGCGGCGACCAGGATCGTCTTCACGCCGTGCCGCCTCCTGTCCCGCCGGTTGGCTCAGTCCCGCCCGGCTCCCCAGCGGGGCCGGACATGCAATCGTCCGCGATCGCCAGTGCGACGCGCTCCAGGCTCGCCGCGCGGGAGGCCTTCACGAGCACCACATCCGCTTCGCGCAGTTCCGCGCGCAGAACCGCGAGTGCGGTGTCGACGTCGGGCACCCACCGCGATTCGCCGTGCCACGAGCCTTCCAGAGCCGCGCCGTGCTGAATCGGGCGGGCCGGTTCGCCCACCGCAATGACGTGCGATATATCCAGCTCGGCGGCCAGCCGGCCGATGGCGTCGTGCTCGGCCGGCCCGTCGGCACCGAGTTCGGCCATCGGCCCGAGCACGGCGAAGGTCCGGCCCCCTGCCGCCCGTCGGGCCTGCCCGACCGCCGCGAGGGTATTGAGCGCCGAGCGCATCGACTCGGGATTGGCGTTGTAGGCGTCGTTGAGCACCAATACGCCGTCGGCCCGCTCGGTGACCTCCATGCGCCACCGGCTCGCCGGGGCGCCCGCCAGGGCGGTCGCGATGTCGCCGAGCGTCATTCCGCACTCGACGGCCACCGCCGCCGCGGCCAGCGCGTTGCCGACGTGATGCGCGCCGATGAGCCGCAGGGCGACGCGGATCCGGCTCGTCGCGGTGACGAGCGCGAACGTGGGCCGGCCGAGGTCGTCGAGCCGCACGTCCTCGGCCCGGACATCAGCGCCGGCGGCCTCGCCGAACGTGACCACGCGCGCGGCGGTGCGCTCCGCCATGGCCGCGACGAGCGGGTCATCGGCATTGAGGATCGCAACCCCGCCTGACGCGCCGGGCGGCAACGCCTCGACGAGCTCGCCCTTCGCCTGCGCGATCGCGTCCCGCGAGCCGAACTCGCCGAGGTGGGCGCTGCCGACGTTCAGCACGACCCCGATGCGGGGCGGGGCGATCTCGGTCAGGTAGCGGATGTGCCCGATGCCGCGCGCGCTCGTCTCCAGGACGAGGAAGCGAGTGGCCGGCGTGGCGCGCAGCACGGTGTACGGGTGACCGAGTTCGTTGTTGTAGGAGCCAGGGGGCGCCACCGTGGGACCGGCCTGGGCCAGCACCCGAGCGAGCAGGTCCTTTGTCGAGGTCTTGCCGGACGAGCCGGTCACGCCGATGACCACGGTGTCGGGCAGCCGACGGATGACCGCCGCGGCCAGGGCGGCCAGGGCCGCGAAGCCGTCGGCGACCTCGATCGACGGGCCGTCGACCGGCCGCGTGACGAGACTCGCCACCGCACCGGCCGCCGTTGCCGCGGCCACGAAGTCGTGCCCGTCCACGCGCTCGCCGGGCAGCGCGACGAACAGCCCGCCGGACGAGACCGCACGTGAGTCGAACTCCACACAGCCCGTCACCCGCGCGGCCGGATCTGCGCCGACGAGTCGGCCGCCGACGATCTCCGTGACCTCACCGAGCGTGAGCTCGATCATCGCTGCTCCAGCGCGGCCCGAAACACGGCGCGATCGTCGAACGGGAACACGGTTCCGGCGATCTCCTGACCGGTCTCGTGGCCCTTGCCGGCGATCAGCACCGTGTCGCCCGGGCTCGCGGCCGCCACCGCCGCCGCGATCGCTTCGGCCCGGTCACCGATCTCGACCACCTCGCCGCGTTCGGAGGCGGGCACGGCCAGCGCGCCGGCGAGCATCGCCGCGCGGATCGCGGCCGGATCCTCCGAGCGCGGATTGTCATCGGTGACGACGAGGCGGTCGGCACCGCGGGCGGCGATCTCGCCCATGTGCGGACGCTTGCCGCGGTCCCGGTCTCCGCCGCACCCCAGCACGATGATCAACTGTCCGCGGGTGAGCGGACGCAGCGCCTGCAACGCGCCCTGCACCGCGGCCGGCTTGTGGCTGTAGTCGACCACCGCGAGGAACGGCTGGCCGGCGTCGATGCGCTCCATCCGCCCGGGCACCGAAGCCGTCGCCACGGCCGGCGCCGCCACCTCCGCGGCCACGCCGTCCTCATGCAGGATCGCCAACGCCAGCAGGGCGTTGGCCACGTTGTAGCGCCCCGGAATGGCGCACCCGGTGTGGATGTCGACTCCGGGCCCGGTCACGCGGAACGACGTGCTGCCGTCGGGGCGGTCGGCGATCTCGCTCGCGCGCCAAATGCCTTGCGCGTCGCCGGTGCTGACCGTCGCGTTCGGCCCCACCAGGTCGACGATGCGCCGGCCCCACGGGTCATCGACGACGATCACCGAGTTCCTCGTCCGCGTGGCGTCGAACAACCGAAGCTTCGCCTGGAAGTAGTCCTCCATGTCGGCGTGGAAGTCGAGGTGGTCCTCGGAGAGGTTCGTGAAGGCGCCGACCGCGAACTCGATGCCGTCCGCGCGTCCCATCGCCAGCGCGTGGCTCGACACCTCCATCGCCACGTCGGTGACGCCGCGCTCGTGCATCACCGCGAGCAGCGCCTGGGCCTCGGGCGCCTCGGGCGTGGTGAACCCGGTCTTGACCTCGTCGTCGCCGATCAGCGTGGCCACGGTACCGATCACCCCGGCCGTCCGGCCCGCTGCGCGCAGCCCGGCCCGGACGAGAAACGTGGTCGTCGTCTTGCCGCTGGTGCCGGTCACCCCCAGCACGGCCAGCTGTCGCGAGGGATGGCCGTAGACCTCCGCGCTCACCGGGCCGAGGGCCGCGCGCACGTCGTCGACGACCAGCACCGCGACGCCGTCCGGGACGAGTTCGCGGCCGGCCGGATCGGTCAGGACGGCGGCCGCTCCGGCCTCGACTGCTCCCGCGGCGAATTGGGCGCCGTGCGCCGCCCGCCCGGGCACCGCGGCGAAGAGATCCCCAGGTCGGACGAGCGCGCTACCGGCCGTGACGCCGGTGACGCCGGTGGCCGCGGCGTCGGATCCGACAAGGTTGCCGCGACAGAGCTGCGCAAGCGCGGTGAGGCTGACCGGTGCGACCCGCGACGGCCGGGGCACACCGACGGGAGGGCATCCGGGCACGTCAGCAAACGTTACTTGGCAGCGTGCCCCGGTTGATGCCGGCGCAGGGCATCAGCGGCACGTGCTTGGACTGCGACCCGGTCGGAGGCACCTGCGCGTGCTGCAGTTCATAGCTGGCGATGTGCTTGAACAGCGGGGCGGCCACATCGCCGCCCTCGACGCCGTGTGCGGGATTGTCGACCATGATGGCGACGACGAACTGCGGGTTGTCGGCGGGGACCATCCCGGCGAACGTGTCCCAGTTCATATAGCTGGAGTACGCACCGCCGTGCGCGGGATCGGGTTGCTGGGCGGTACCGGTCTTGCCCGCGATGCGGTAGCCGGGAATCGCGGCCTTGACGCCGGTGCCGCCGGGCAGCACCACGGACTCCAGCATGGTGCGCACCGTCTTGGCCGTCGCGGGAGTGATGACCCGGATTCCCGCGGGCTGCTTCGTCGCCTTGACCGAGCCGTCGTTGCCGGTCACCGACTGCACGATGCGGGGCGGGATCCGCACGCCGTCGTTCGCGATCGTCTGGTAGATCGACGCCAGCTGCAGCACGGTCATGCTCTCGCCCTGCCCGAACGGCAAGTTGGCGAACGTCGAGGCCGACCACTTGTCCAGAGGCGGGACGTAGCCACTGCTCTCCCCCGGCAGCTCGATGCCGGTCTTGATGCCGACGCCGAACTTCTTCTCGTACTGGTACCAAAGCTTGGGCCCGAGCTTCTGCGCGATCTTCAGGGTGCCGACGTTGGAGGACTCGGCCAGCACGCCGGTGGCGGTGAATGGCTGGGTCGGGTGCCACCACGCGTCACTGACCTGGACGCCGCCCATCTGGATCGAATAGGGAACGTCCAGGACGGTCTTCGGTGAGATACGCCGCTCCTGCAAGGCCGCGCTGAAGGTGATCGCCTTCTGCACGGACCCCGGCTCGAAGGCCGACATCACCGGCGGATTGATCGGCTTGTAGGGGTCGATCGTGTCCGGGTTGCCGGCGTCGAACGTGCCGGACGATGCCAGTGCCAGCACCTGCCCGGTGCGCGCGTCCAAGACGGCCATCTCGGCGCCGCGCGCCCCCGACTCCGGCACGGACTTGTCCAGATACTGCTGGGCCATGAACTGCAGGTTCTGGTCGATGGTCAGCCGGATGGTCGCGCCGTTCTTCGCCGGCTGGGTGGTGGTGCGGCTGCTGGGGTTGACGTTGCCCACGTTGTCGACGGAGTAGGTCAGGCTGCCGTCCTTGCCGGCGAGCACGTCGTTGTACGCCGCCTCGATGCCGGCCGCGCCGGATCCGTCCGAGTGCACGGTGCCGATGACGTTGGCCCCCGTCGTGTGGCCCGGGTACTGCCGCTGCGTCGTGGCCTGGGTGTAGATCCCGGCCAGATTGAGGCCCACGACCAGCTGCGCCGTTGACGGCGAGAGCGCTGTGGCGAGCAGGGCGTACTGACTCTTGTTGGACAGCGCCTTCACGATCGATGTCCGCGAGACGTGGAGCAGCGGCGCCAGGCTCCGCGCATAGCGGTCGCGATCAACGGCCTTGACCTGCTTCGGGTCGGCCGTGATGTCCTGCGCGTTCGACGTGTACGCGATCGGGACGCCGTCGCGGTCGAGGATCTGGCCGCGCAGCGCGTGCAGCCGCAGGGTATCGACGCGCTGCGCCTGGGCGGCCCCGGCGTAGCCGCCGCGGTCGATGCCCTGCAGTTGGACGAGCCGCCCGCCGATGACGAGCAGCAGTGTGCAGACTGCGGCGAAGCCGTAGCGCAGGCGTCCGTCGAGAGCGCCCAGGCGCAACCCGCGGCGGCGTCTGGTCGGCGGCGGCTTGCGGACTGGCCGCTTCTGGACGGGTCGCTTCGGCGCCGGCTGCTTTCGTACCGGCTGCTTCTGCGCGGGTCGCTGGGCGGGACGACGCGACCGCTGCGCCGGAGCGCCGGCAGTACCACTTCGACCACGCCCCGCGTCCGCCCCCCGGACGGACGGGGGCGGCGGCGGACCGAACCGGCGATCCGGTGGCGGCACGGCAACACCCCGACCCCGCGGCCCCGCCGCGCGCGGATCGTACGTAGGACGCCCGCGAGGTGGCGGCTGCCGTCGGTCGGTCATCGCGTACCTCCGGGCAGGGTGACGGTCGGCGTCGGGGTCGAGGTCGGCGTGCGTTTCGCGCTGGACTTCGGTGACCGGGACTTGCTCGATGACGTGGATGCGTGGGCCGTGCTCGTCGCCGAGGTGGTCTTGGTGGCCGTCGTCGTCGGCTTCGCCGCCGGCGTCTTCGGCACCGGTGGCAGGGCGACGGGAGGGTCGGTGGCGGCGGCCGGGCTGCCCATCACCTTGATCACGCCGTTGGCGCCGATGACGAGAAATGCCGGGCTGCCCGCCGGCACCATGCCCAGC
>JAOPVG010000172.1 GCA_025966255.1 Jatrophihabitans sp. | reverse complement strand
CGGCCTTCAACGCGAACCCGACCACCTTCGACCTGCGCAATTTCGCGCCGAAGTAACGGCTGATCAATGGCAAGCCTTACCCGGCGTCCGACCCGATCAGCACTGACCAGGGGCACAACGTGCTGCTGCGCTACGTCAACGTGGGCTCGCAGACTCACGCGATGAGCGTCCTCGGCGGTGCCCAGGTCGAGATCGCGCAGGATGCCCACCCCATGAAGTACACGACCACGGTGACGGCCGAGAGCGTCGACCCGGGCCAGACCCTCGACACCACGGTGCGGATGCCGACCGGCCCGGAATCGAAACTCGCGGTCTACGAGCCGGCGGGACACCTGGACAACAACGGCCAGACCAACGGTGACCCACTGCAACTTTCCGTGGGCGGCATGCTGACCTTCCTCGACACCAACGCCCCGGCCCCGAGCAGTGACGGAGTGGGACCGGTGTCTTCGCACGTCACCGTGACGCCCAACCCGTCCGACGCCCGCACGGATGTCACGGTCACGGCTGACCTGAGTGATGCCACCACCGGCGGCTCGCACGTCACCCAGGCCGAATTCGTCGTCGACGACGCCACTACCACTGGAGTCGGTTTCGGCGTCGCGATGACCGGCCCGTTCGGCACCACTGACGTCGCTGGGGTCACCGGCACGATCCCGGCCAACGTCGTCCCATGCGATCCAGCACTCGGGGCGCCCCCGGTCTCGCTCAACTGCCTCAGCGCCGGTAAGCACAAGGTCTTCGTCCGTGCGCTCGACTCGGCCGGGAACTGGGGCGTCGTCGGCTCGGTCATCCTCAACCTGCCCAAGACCGGCCCGCAGACGACCAACGGCTCGGTCACCACCACCCCCGCCAACGGCAAGTCCGACGTCGCAATCTCGGCGACCGGAGACGATTCCGCCGCGGGCGGCAAGATCACCGGCGCGGAGTACTTCGTCGACACGGTCGGCGTCAGTGGCACCGGCACGGTGCTGACCCTCAACCGTTCCTCGACGATCGTGTCCGAGGACGCCGTGTTGGCGGCCGCCGGCGTGGGCGCACTGACCGAAGGGCTGCACCACATTTACGCGCACAGCCTGGATTCCCTGAACCTGTGGGGACCGACGCTGGACATCCCGTTCACGGTCGACCTCACCGGACCCGGTGTCGATGCCGCGAGCGTCGGCCCGAACCCGTCCAACGGGATCCTGAGCGACGCCAGCAACCCTGGCTCACTGCTCGTCTCAGCCCAACTGACGGACAAGGACGCCGGGGGTGCGGCCCAGAGCGCGCTCATCGACGCCGAAGCGTTCCTCGATCCCAAAACTACGACGCCGGCCGGAGGCTCTGGACTGCAGATGATTGCGGTCGACGGCCGGATGGACAGCAAGACCGAGGCGGTCTACGGCCTGATCCCGATATCGCAGATCAAGGCGCTGAGCGACGGCACCCATCACGTCTACGTGCGTGGTGAGGATGCCGCGGGCAACTGGGGACCGCTGTACGCCATCAACCTCACGGTCGACAAGACCGCGCCGGTACTCGGTGCGGTAACCGCAAGCCCCAACCCGACCAACGGGGCCACCAACCTCACGCTGACGGCGCCGGTTACCGACGCGAGCCTGATCGCGGCGGCGGAGTACTGGATCGGAACGACCGATCCGGGCGTGGGTCACGGTGCCTCGTTGCCGGTCAGCGTCGTCGCCGGCAAGATCAACGTGACCGTGCCGCTCGGAGCGGCGCCCTCGGGCACCCAGCAGTTCAACCTGCGGGTGAAGGACCTGGCCGGCAACTGGAGCAAGGCGGCCAACACCTCCGTCGTGGTCCAGCGGCCGAACCTGATCTTCAGCAACAAGTTCGAGCCGAGTGACTACCCGAACTGGAGCGGCGCGACCGGCGGCGTCTCGAACACGACGGCCGCGGCGATCCCGAACGCCAACGAGACCGGCACGACCCGCGGTCTGCAGGTCACGATGCCGGGTGGATCCAACAACCGGGCGAGTTACCTGACCGACAACACGCCCACCGTGGAGAACACCTATCACGCGCGCTTCGCGTTCAAGCCGAACACCCTCACCTCGGGAACGAACGCCGCTACCGTGCTCACCTTGTTCGAGGCGCGCACATCGGCGAACGGCCAGGTCTTCACCCTGCAGTACCGGGTGAGTGGCGGCGTCGCCCAGATCCGGACCGTGCTCTCGCGGACGTCAGGAGCTGCTCTTGTCGGCGCCTGGGTGGACCTGGCGGCGGGCGCGCACGTCCTTCAGCTCGACTGGGCCGCGGGGACGGCCGGCCCGCTGACGTTGACGGTCGACGGGGGTGTCAAGTCCACGCAGAGCGGCAACACCAACACGCTGCGTATCGACACTGTTCGTCTCGGTGTGATCGCGGGCTACACCACCAACGGTGCCGGCTCGACTGCGGGGACGGCCTACTTCGACAGCTTCGCGTCCGCGCGAACGATTCTGCCGTAGGTCAATCAGGTTTCCCGGGTCTCACCGCCACCCTGTCGGGCGGTGAGACCCGGGGCTTTCAGGGGGAGAAAGTATGTCCGGCATCAGTACCGCAATGCGAACGATCACTCGCCGTCAGGCGGCTGTCCTCGCGCTGGGACTCGTCCTGGCTCTCGTGGCGGCGACGTTGAGTGCTCGCGCGATGACCACGGGTTCTCACCACAGCCGGGCGTTTCCGCAGAGCGCGGCGATGGAGGACCAGCTCGGCGTCCGGTTCTCCCGGGTCGCGGTGGTCGGCGACGGAGGACTCATCACGCTCACCTACGTCGTGTTGGACAGCGAGAAGGCCAGCCGCTTCCAATCCGGTGTTGCGCACCCGCCGGTGCTGACGAGTGAATCCCGCGACGGCCACACGAGCCGCGTCTCGCTGATGAAACAGGGCCACAGCCTACGTGCCGGCCAGACGTATTACCTGGTGTACGAGAACACTCACGGAGCGCTGAAGTCGGGGGAGCAAGTGACCATCGACGACGGAAAGCTGCGGCTCAAGCACGCCCCGGTGCTGTGATGGCACCTATCGGTGGTCGCGTTGCGAAGAGGGCAGCTCGGCTGATCCTGTTCGCGGTTGCGATGGCCTTCGGCCTGATCGTATTGGGGCCGGCCGCGCCGGCCGGCGCGCACGCTTTCCTGTCCGACAGCAATCCTGCGGACGGTGCCGTGCTCACGAGCGCCCCAGCCGACCTGCGCTTGCAGTTCAGCGAATCGGTGGTGCTCGAGGCAACCCGGATCGACATCGTCGACAGCCTCGGTCGCCATCATTCGCCCACCGCACTGCACCTCGTGCGCAGCGGCCCGGCCGACTCGACCGAGGAGCCCGCGCAGGTCATCGCCGACCTGCCGCGGCTGGGGCAGAGTGCCTACCGCGTCTCATGGCAGACGCTGTCCAGCGATGACCTGCACCGGACCAGCGGGCTGCTGGTCTTCGGCATCAATCAGCCGGTCAAGGCGGCCGGATTCGTCGAACCGAAGCCGCGGGCGGAAGAGGCGGCACTGCGCTGGCTGCTGTTCCTCGGCCTGGCCGCAGCGATCGGTGCTCAGCTGACCAGCTGGCTCTACCGCCGCGTCGATGGTGACGCTAACGGCCGGGCCCGGCGTCGGTGTCAGCGCCTTTCCGCGTCAGGTGCTGCACTGGCGGCGCTGGTGGCCGTCGGGCTGCTGGTCGACCAGCTCGTGGGGAGTGGCTCCTCGGTCGGCCGGCTGCTCCTGCAGTCTTACGGAGCGAGGTGGATGCTGCGCGAGGTCGGCCTGATCCTTCTGGTGGCGGTGGCGATCCGTGGGATCCATTCACCGGCTGCCGCGTCGGTCGTCCGCCGGTTGGTCGTCTGGGTCGGGGTTGCGTGCGCCTGCGTTGGTTCGGCGCTGCTCGGCCATGCCGGGTCGGGACGAGACTTCGCCCCGACGCGCGCTCTCGCCGACGCCTCGCACCTGGCCGCGGCCGCGGCCTGGTCCGGCTTGCTGATCACGGCGGTGCTCATCGTAGTGCCGGCGTTACGGAGCGGAAGCGGCGGCGCCGCGTCGAGTCGGGCTGTCCTCCGCGGATTTCGAGTGCCGGCCGCAGCCTGCGTGAGCATCATGATCGTGACCGGGATCTACCTCGCAAGCGGGCTCGTCGGTTCCGTCGACGCGGCACTGTTCACGTTCTACGGTCGAACTCTGCTGCTCAAGCTGGGCGTTGTCGCCGTTATCGCGGTTCTGGGTTTGGTGAACACCCGCCCACTGCACAGCGGCC
>JAOPVG010000167.1 GCA_025966255.1 Jatrophihabitans sp. | reverse complement strand
CGTGCCGCGGGCGTTGATGTCCAGCATCAGGTCATAGCGCTTCGCCGGCAGGTCGCCGATGTTGCTGAGGTTGATCGCCGACGCGTTGTTGACCACGATGTCGATGCCGCCGAAGCGCTCCACGGTTTGCGCGACCGCCGCGGCGACCGACGCCTCGTCCCGCACGTCGCCGAGGATGGGCAACGCGCCGCCGCCCGCCGCCTCGATCTCGGCCGCAGCGGTGTGAATGGTGCCGGGCAGCCTCGGGTCGGGCCGATCGGTCTTCGCGAGGATCGCGACGTTCGCGCCGTCGCGGGCAGCTCGGACGGCGATGGCCAGGCCGATACCGCGGCTGCCGCCGGACATGAGGATCGTGCGACCGGCCAGGGAATTGCTCGAGGTCACGGGACGGGACGCCTTTCCGGAGGGGGTGCGGCTGGGGGGATCCTGCCACGGGCCGTCGCGTGCCTCGCGTGCGGTCAGAGGCGGTACAGCGTGAGGGGCAACCCGTCTCTCGGCCGCGGCAGCGACGTCCAATCGACCGGCATCGTGTACGCAGTCGGCACCGAGAGCCGGTAACGCTGCAGGATCTGGTGCATCGCCGCCTTGATCTCCATGCCGCCGAAGTACATCCCGATGCATTTGTGGACGCCGTTGCCGAACGGCATGAAGGCGTAGCGATGCGACTTGTCCTCGCGCCGGTCCTCGGCGAAGCGCCCCGGGTCGAACCGCTCGGGGTCGGGCCAGTACTCCTCCAGGTGATGCACGCTCCAGAGATGAGCGCTGATCATCGTGTTTGCCGGAACTCGGAAGCCGCACAACTCGGTGTCCTTTGATGTGCGGCGGGCGACTCCGGGCACCGGTACGACGAGTCGCATGGCCTCCTTCATCACCAGGTCGAGCGAGACGAGTTCGTCGAGGCGGTCGTACGGCACGGTGTCGGTGCCCAACGCGAGCGACTCCTCGCGGCAGCGGTCCTGCCATTCGGGGTGCTTGGCGAGGTAGTACGCCATCGAGGTCAGGGTGATCGTCGACGTGTCGTGTGCGGCCATGAGCAGGAAGATCATGTGGTTGACGACGTCGTCATCGCTGAAGGCCTCGCCGTCCTCACCGCGCGCATGGCACAGCGCGCTGAACAGGTCGGTGCCGTCGCCGTCGCGCTTCGCCACCAACTGCGGGCGCAGATACCGCTCCAGCGTGCGTCGTCCGACCAGCCCCTTGTTCCACCGCAGGCCGGGCACCGGCAGGCGAACCGCGGCGGTCGCCGCGCGGACGCAATCGACGAACGCGCCGTTCACGCGGTCGGCCTCGGCATCGGCGCGGACGCCCATGAACGTGCGGGTGGCGACGTCGAGGGTGAGCTGCTTGATGGCGGGGTAGAAGTCGAGGCGCCCGGAGCTCGGCCAGTTGGCCAGCCCGGCCGCGACCGTCTCGTTGAGCGGATCGAGGTAGCCGGCCAGGCGTTGGGAGGTGAACGCCTCCTGCATGATCCGCCGGTGCCGGTGGTGCTCGCCGCCGTCGAGCAGCATCAGGCCACGCCGGAAGAACGGGCCGATGAAGAACGACCAGCCGGGGCCACTGTCGAAGGCGTGGTCGCGGTTGCGCAACACCTCGCCGCACGCGTCGGGACCCTGCGCCGAGACCCACGTCTTGCCGAAGGCCTTCATCCAGGACACCGGACCGTACTTGTCGTAGCGCCGGCGATCGGCGGTCATCCGCCCGGTGGCGAACTGCAGGGTGTAGCCGATGACGGGTAGCCCGGCGTCGCCGGGAATCTCCCGCAGGGTCGCGTCCGTGCGTTCCGTGGTGCTCACCGTTCACCCCGCTCGTGTTGCCGGACCAGGCCTTCGACCATAGTGTGATAACAGTCGTTGTCAATTTCGGGACAAGGTGGCCATGGTCAGCACTCGCGCATACCGCGGCGTTCCCGCTGACGAGCGTCGCGAGCTCCGCCGCTCGGCGCTGATCGAGACCGTCCTGGACTGTCTACGGGACGACGGATTGGGTGGGGTCAGCGTGCGTTCGGTGTGCGCCCGCTCGCGCCTGACGCCGCGCTACTTCTACGAGAACTTCGACGATCTGGACCAGCTGCTGGTGGCGGCGGTCGACTCGGTGGTGGACGAGGTGGCTTCGGCGTCGCTGGCGGCCATGGCCGCGGCCGGCGACGAGACAGCCACTCAGGTGCGGGCCGCCATCGATGCCGGCTACGGCGTGGTCGTCACCGATCCGCGCAAGGCCAATGCGCTGCTCGTCGCCGCGGCCGGCCATGGACCGCTGCGCGAGAGGCGGCATCGCGTCGTCACCGACTACGCCGACCTGATCATCGACAACCTGCCGGCCCTGAACGCATTGGGCTTGTCCGAGCGCCGCCGCGCCCGCGCCACTGCGCTGTTCCTGATGGGCGGCTCGGCCGAGGTGATCGAGGCAGCATTGTCGGGCCGGCTGCGGATGTCCCGCGCGCGGCTCGTCGATCACCTCACGACGATGTGGCTGGGTGCGCTGGGTGCGGGTCTAGGCGGAACTGGGTAAGCAGATCGGGCACCACGGCGTCGGCCAGGGCCAGTGCCTCAGTCGGGTCGAGGTCGGCTATCTCGTAACCCTGCCTCCCCGCCGCGGTCGTCGCCGTGAGCGTGATCAACCCGAGCCGCCGTTGGAAGTAGGTGCTGCGCAGGTTCCACCCGATCACCGCCTCGCTGGCGAGCACCGTGCGCCGCCGCACGAGCGAACCGAAGCGGGTGACCAGGTACCCATCGACGAGCGCGTGGCCGAGGCTGCGATAGCGGTCCAGGCCGAGTGGGACGGACCCGGCCAAGGGCACTGCACCGACGATGACCAGCCAGAACGATCCGCCCACTGCGTAGGCGATCCAGGCCAGGCCCCAGATCACGACGCTGCTCACTACCGCCCGGATGAGCCGCCGGCGCCGGGCATTGGCGCCGTGGCGGCGCAGCGGTGCGGTGACCGCGGGCGTTCCGTCGAGCACGATCGCGGCGACGCCTTCGGCCTCCGCGTGTGGCGCGGGCGGGAGCAGCACCTCGCCGCCCCGTTCGGCCCCCCAACCGACCCGCAGGCCGGTGGCGACGGCCAGCGCCCGCGCGCCGCCGACGCTGCGCAACAGCAGTGCCTCGGAGATCTCGGCCCCGACCAGCCGGCGCCGCTCGATGCTCGTGGCCCGAGTGGTGATCAGCCCCCGGGTGACCTGCAGCGTGCCGCCGTCGTGCCGGCTGAGCCGAAAGTTCCAGTAGGCGAGGATGTAGCCGACGGTCGAACTGATCGCCACGAACAGCACCACGGCGGCCGCGACGACCAGCACGGCGGCGGCCGTCGGCATCCGGTCGAGCGTGCTGGTGACCGAACGCAACGGGCCGGAGCGCAGCAGGTCGACGCCCGACTCGCCCTGGACGCGCCAGTAGAAGCCCCAGATCACCAACCCCGTGACCACGCCCGAGAGGGTGAACGGCGCGTAGCGGATCCAGGCCCGGTCGAGGCGGGCGATCTCGCGCAGTTGCGGCACGTCCCGCGGCTCCTCCTGCGGCCGCTTGACGAGGGAGACGTCGATGGCCGGCGTCGTCCGGTGCAACAGGTCGTCCCGCAGCGTCGTCGCGGCCTCAACGGAGAGCCCGTCCAGGATGATCCGGCCCCCGCCCTTGCGGTCGGACGTGCCGGTGCCGATGACGACGCGGGCCAGGCCGAGGACGCGGTGCAACAGGTGCGAGGTGACGTCGACGGTGCGGATGCGATCCCGCTTGGTCGCAATCGTCGTGCGGCGCAGGAGTCCCTTGCGCAGCTGTACCTGCTCGGGGGTGATCCGCAGCCGGGTGGTGAACCAGCGGGACAGCGAGAGCACGGCGACCACGCCGGCCCCGATCACGCCCCACCAGTGATTGCCCTGGGACGTGCCGGCCAGGAAGACGCCGATCAGCGCCGGAATGGCCCGGATCACCTCGGTGACGGGGTGCACGAGCAGCATGCGAGGGCTGAGCCGGTGCCACGTCGCGTCGTCGGCGACGGTGGGGACGAGAGCGGTCGTGCTCACGTGGCGTCGCCGCCGGCCAGCTGGGCGCGCTCGGTGAGCCGGTCGACGAGCCGATCCGCGATCGCGACGTCCAGCGCATGCACCTTGAGCGGGCCCTTCGCCGACGCGGTGGTGACGGTGACATTGGCGAGCCCGAACACCTGCTCGAACGGTCCCCGCTGCGTGTCGACGGTCTGGATCCGGGCGAGGGGAGCGATCCGTCGCTCCTGGGTGAACCACCCGGCCTGGGTGTAGACGGCGGTGTCGGTGATCTCCCAGCGGTGGACGCGGTAGCGCCACTGCGGCATGACG
>JAOPVG010000151.1 GCA_025966255.1 Jatrophihabitans sp. | reverse complement strand
CGTCGCCCGAATAGTCCGCGGTGATCGCGTGCGTACCCGCGAACTGCGGCGATGTGGTGCAGGTCGCCGTGTAGGTGCCGGCGGTAGTCGTTGCGGTCAGGGTCTGCGCGCCGCAGCCGGTGATCGTCGTCCCCTCGTTCGCGAAGGCGACCGTCCCGCCGCCGTCGGTGTTGGACACCGTCGCCGTGAAGGTGAGCGGCGACTTGTAGGTGCCGGGGTTCACCGAGGTGGCCACGGTCGTCGTGGTGGCGATGCGCTGCACCGCCTGGCCACCCTCGAGCGAGGCACTGCTCGGCTTGTACAGCCGGTCGCCGGTGTACGACGCGAGGACGGCATGGGCGCCCACCTCGAGGGTGCTCACCGTGCAGGTCGCGGTGTAGCTGCCGGCGGCGAGACCGAGCGAGACCGCGCCACAGCCGGTGATCGGCGTGTCCGACCCGTCGGCCGTGAAGGCGACCGCGCCGCCGCCGTCCGTCGGGCTGACGTTGGCCGTGAAGGTCACCTGCTGTCCATAAGTCGACGGATTCGGCGCCGACACGACACTCGTGCTCGTCGAGATGCGCGGCACGATCGCCAAGCCGCTCAAGCCCACGTGGCCCGCGCCGATGGCCGTCGCGCTGCCACCCGTCGGGAGGTGGGTCTTGACCGGCGTCGGGCTCGAGGTGGAGGTGCCGTCGCCGAACTCGCCGTAGGTGTTGTCCCCCCACGTGTACACGTCGCCGTTACCGGTGAGCGCGTACCCGGTGCTGCTCGCCGCGGCGATCGCCGTGGCGCTCGCGCCACCGGGCAGCGGGACCGGGGTCGGCGTGGCCGTGGTGGTCGTCGAACCGTTGCCGAGCTGACCGGCGGCGTTGTAGCCCCAGGCCAGCACGCCGCCGTCGGTGCTGAGGCCGTAGCTCGTCCCGAACGATGCCGACACTGTCGTGATCTTGGTGCCGCTCGGGATCGCGGTCAGGGTCGGCGCGGTCGCCAGCGTCGGCGAGGCGTTGCCGAGCTCACCGGTGCGGTTGTCACCCCAGGCGAGGACGCGGTTGTCGGCGGTGACCGCGAGGCTATGGCTGTAGCCAGCGCTCACCGCGCCGGCCCGGACGCCGCCCACGAGCGGGACCGACGTCGGGTTGGGTGTGTTGGTGGTCGAGTTGATGCCGAGCTGGCCGAGGTTGTTCAGACCCCAGGAGTAGATCTCACCGGTCGACGTGAGGGCGAGCGTGTGCCCGAGCCCGGCCGAGGCCTGGGTGACCACGGTGCCGTCCGGAAGCGGGACGAGCTGCGGCGTCGACGCGTTCGTGGTCGAGCCGTCGCCGAGCTGGCCGTAGTTGTTCAATCCCCACGCGTACAGGGCGCCGGTCGTCGTGACGAGGAAGCTGTCGCCGCTGCCCGTTGCGACCGACACCGGCGTCACGCCGGCCGGCAGCGTGACCCGGACCGGAACCTTGGACGCGGTGGTGCTGCCGTCACCCAGCTGACCATTGGCGTTGTCACCCCACGCGTACACCTCGCCGCCGGCCAGGATGGCAACGGTGTGCGAGTTGTCCGTCGCGACCGATACGGCCTGGGCGCCGTCCGGCAGGAAGGGCGTGACGGGCAGCAGCTTGACCCCGCCGTTGCCGGTGCCCAGCTGGCCGACGTTGTTCGCGCCCCAACCGGTGAGCACACCGGCCGTGGCGGTGACGGTCTGCGTGAGCGAGGCGCCGCTGGCCGCGTGGAACGCGTCGCCGGCATAGTCGACGGAGATGGTCGACGGTCCGACCGGCAGATCGCTGATCGTGCACACCGCGGTGTAGTTGCTCGCCGGACCCGACAGCTTGCGCAGGGGGGTCGCGGTGCAGCCGTGGATCGGGCTGCCGCCGGCCTGGAAGGTGACCGGGCCGGCCGGAATCCCGGTGATCGTCACGGCGAACGCGGTGGGCTGACCGAGCTTGGTCGGGTTGGCCGACGTGGTCAGGGTGGTCGTGGTGACGACCGTCGGGACGACGACGAAGCTGTGGTAGCCGGTGACGGCTGCGGCGATGGAGCTCACCGGGGCGGCCGGTGGCAGCTTGACGACCACCGGCGTGATGTAGAACGCCGTGGCGGTGCCGCTGCCCAGCGAACCGACGCGGTTGTCACCGCTGCCGTACACAGCGCCAGTCGTGGTCTGGAACAGGCTGTAGCCATAGCCGCCGAGGGCGGTCGTGACCGGAGCGAATCCGGCGAGCAGTAGCGGCGTCTTCGATGTGGTGACGGTGCCGTTGCCGTACTGGCCGGACGCGTTGTCACCCCAGGCGTAGACCGCCCCGGTGGTGGTGACAGCCAGGCTGTGCAGTGCGCCGGCGCCGACCGATGCAGCCACGCCCGAGCCGAGGTTGATCGCCACTGGCGTGCTGACCGCGGTGTTGGCGGCGCCGCCGTTGCCGACCTGGCCGTTGCTGTTGGAGCCCCAGCCGAGCACGCCGCCGGTGGACGTGACGGCGAGACTGTGCAGGTAGCCCGCGGCGACCGAGGTGACGGTCGTCCCGACCGGAAGCTTCACGGCGACCGGCTGGGCGCGGCTGGTCACGCTGGCGTCACCGACCTGGCCGTTGGCGTTGTAGCCCCAGCCGTAGGCGGCGCCGGTCGAGGTGACCACCAGCGTGTGGCCGTAGCCGCTGGCGATCGACGTCGCCGAGACGCCGGCGGGGAGGCTGACCAGGGTCGGCACCTTGGCCGTGGCGGTGGTGGAATTGCCGAGCTGGCCGAGGTTGTTGATGCCCCAGCCGTAGACGGCGCCGGTCGAGGTCACGGCGAAGCTGTCGTAGTACCCGGCGGCGATGGACGTGACGGTGACGCCGGCCGGGATGCTGACCACGATGGGCGTCTTGCTGGCGGTGGTCGTGCCGTTGCCGAGCTCGCCGGTGGTGTTGTCACCCCAGGCGTAGACCTTGCCGTCCGAGCCGATGGCCAGCGAGTGCACCGCACCGAGTGCGGTCTTCGAGGCCGTGACGCCGCTGGGGAGCTGCGCCGGCGCGGGCGTAAAGGTGTTCGCCGTCGTGCCGACACCGAGCTGTCCGTTGCTGTTGTAGCCGAATCCCAGTGCAGCACCAGTGACCACCAGTGCCGGATCGGCAGCCGCCACGGACGGCCCCGCGATCAATACGGCCACGGCGACGCCCGACCCGAGGGCGCCGGCGGTGAGGACAGACAGGGCACGGCGCACGATCATCAGCTCTTCTCGGCTCGTTCGCGCAAGGGCGCGCAGGCACACGTCGATCTCACACGACTAGCGGACGGTAACAGTGCCCAGGTGATCCGTCATTTCGGCCGACGATCTTGTGGAACGATTCGGACGAACCCCGCGGACCGGGCCTCAGCCGGGCATCAGCCGGTGCGGGCAACCACGATCTCGGCGAGGGTCTCCAGTGCGAGGCGCGCCGGTGCGTCAGGCAATTCGGCGAGGGTCTCGCGGGCCGACGCGGCATAGCCCTGCAGGGTGTCGCGCGCCTCGGCCAGGGCCGACGACGCGCGCAGCAGACCGAGTGCCTCGGCGTGCTCGTCGTCATCGATCAGCGGGTGCGACACCAGCGAGCGCAGCCGGGCGATGCCGGACTCGCCGGAGCGCAGGGCGTACAGCACCGGCAGCGTGGCCACGCCCTCCCGCAGATCAGTGCCCGGCGTCTTGCCCGACTCGGCCGACTCGGAGGCGATGTCGAGGATGTCGTCACTGAGTTGGAACGCCACCCCGATCTGTTCGCCGAACGCGCGGAGCCCGGCGATGATCCGGTCGTCGGCCCCGGCGTAGTACGCGCCGAACTCGGCCGCCGTGGCGATGAGCGAGCCGGTCTTGTCGGCCAGGACGGCGAGGTAGTGCTCGATGGGGTCCGCACCGCCGCGCGGGCCGACCGTCTCGCGGATCTGGCCGATGACGAGCCGTTCGAACGTCTGCGCCTGCAACCGCACGGCGTAGGGGCCGAGATCGGCGAGCAGGGTCGACGCGCGGGAGAACAGGAAGTCGCCGGTGAGGATCGCGACCGTGTTGTCCCAGCGGGCGTTGGCCGAGTCGGCGCCGCGACGAACCGGGGCCTCGTCCATCACGTCGTCGTGATAGAGCGTGGCGAGGTGGGTGAGCTCGCAGACCACCGCGGCCGGGACGATCTCGGGCCGGGCCGGATCGCCGAAGTGGGCGGCGAGCACGCTGACCATCGGGCGGAACCGCTTGCCGCCGGCGTCGACCAGGTAGCGGGCGGCGCCGGAGACGAACTCGTCGTCCGAACTCACCGCACGCTGCAGCGCCGACTCGATCGAATCCAGGCGGAGGCGCACCGAGTGTTCGAGGACTGGATCCTCGAACTCGACACCCAGCGCCACGGAACTCACGGGCGTCCTCCTGATCGGTGCAGTAGCAAGCGTCGCTTAGCCGGTCAAGTGTGCGGCCTTGACCGCCAGATCGAGAATGGGCTGCGGGAACACACCGAGCACGATGGTCACGACCACGCCGAACGTGAGCGCGACCGACGTCGACCAACCCGGGATGGCGATCGTCGGGCCGTTCTCGGGAGGTTCGGCGAAGAACATCAGCACGACGATGCGCAGGTAGAAGAACGCCGCGATCGCCGAGAAGATCAGCGCGATCACCACCAATGGCGCAGCCACGTGGAACGCCGCCCGGAATACGAAGAACTTGCCGGTGAACCCGGAGGTCAACGGGATGCCGGCCATCGACATCAGCAGGATCGTCATGACCACGGCGACGAACGGGCTCTTGCGGGCCAGCCCGGACCATTGCGACAGCCGGGTGGCCTCGCCGTCGGCGTCGCGCACGACCATCAGCAGGCCGAACGCGGCGAGCGTCGAGAAGCCGTAGGTCAGGAGGTAGAACAGCACGCTCGAGACGCCGTCCTTCGTCAAGGCCACCAGGCCCACGAGGATGAAGCCGGCGTGCGCGATCGAGCTGTACGCGAGGATCCGCTTCACGTCGGTCTGGGTCAGGCCGAACACCGCACCGACGACCATCGAGGCGATGGCCACGCCCCACACGACCGGTCGCCAGTCCCACGAACTCGAGCTGAAGCCGACGTAGAGGACGCGCAGGATCGCCCCGAACGCCGCCACCTTCGTGCAGGCCGCCATGAACGCCGTCACCGGCGTCGGCGCGCCCTGGTAGACGTCCGGCGTCCAGCTGTGGAAGGGCGCTATGCCGGCCTTGAAGAGCAGACCGACGAGCAGTAGCGCGAGCCCGAGGTAGAGCAGGACGTCGGATTTACCCGACTGCCGCGTGGCGATGAAGATATTGGGCAGGTCGACGGAGTCGGCATAGCCGTACAGCAACGAGAGACCGTAGAGGAAGAACGCTGACGCGAACGCGCCCAGCAGGAAGTACTTGACCGCGGCCTCCTGCGAGAGCAGGCGCCGACGACGGGCCATGCCGGCCATCAGGTAAAGCGGCAGCGAGAGCACCTCGAGCGCGACGAACATCAGCAGCAGGTTGTTGGCGATCGGGAAGATGAGCATTCCGGCCACCGCGAACATCATCAGCGGGAAGACCTCGGTCTGCACGCGGTCGCTCTGCGCGAGACGCCGATCATCGGGCGAGCCGACCACCGCCGCGGCCGAGGCGACGATCGGGCTGCCGACGTCCACGCTCCGCTCGGCCATCAGCAACGTCGACATGATGGCGAGCGCGAGGATCGTCCCCTGGATGAACAAGCCGGCCGGGTCGATGGCGAGCGAGCCGGCGAAGGGCAGGTTGTTGCCCTTGGGCGAGGGCGTCGTGAGGCTCGTGCCGTGAATTGCGCCGACCCAGATCACGGCGGTGACCAGCCCGACCAGCGCGATCCCGAGCTGCACACTGAACCGTTCGCGCCGCGGCACGACCGCCTCGGCCAGAACACCGAGCAGGGCCGCGGCGATCACGATGAAGATCGGGGCGAGCGCCTTGTAGGCAACCGACGGCGTGGTGATGTGGTCCGGCGCCGCGGCCAGCAGCAACGAGGCACTCATTTCTTGCCTCCGACGGCCGTCTTGAACACGGGGGCGGGGTCGGTCTTGTGAACGTCGCTCAAGGTGGCCTTCACCGCGGGGTTGATGATGTCGAGGACGGGCTTCGGGTACACGCCGAGGAACACGATCAACGCGATCAGCGGCGCGACCGAGAACACCTCGCGCACGTTGAGGTCGCGGAACTTGGTGACCTTCTCGTTGACCGCTCCCTGGAAGGTGCGTTGATACAGGTACAGCACGTAGATCGCGGCGAGCACGATGCCCGTGGTCGCGATGATCGCGAAGGCCTTGTAGCGGGTGAACGTGCCCACCAGCACCAGGAATTCACTGACGAACGTGCTCATGCCCGGCAGCGCGAGGGCGGAGAGCCCGGCGAGCAGGAACAGGCCGGCCAGGATCGGCGTCACCTTCGCGGCGCCGCCGTAGTCGTCGACATTGCGGCTCTTCCCGCGCGCGATCAACAGGCCGACGACGATGAACAGCGCGCCGGTCGAGAAGCCGTGGTTGACCATGTACAGCACCGCACCAGTGCCGCCCTGCGTGGTGAACGCGAAGATGCCGAGCCCGATGAAGCCGAAGTGCGCGACGGAGGTATAAGCGACGAGACGCTTCATGTCGCGCTGCCCGATCGCGAGGAAGCTCGCGTAGAGGATGCCGACCACCGACAGCACGAGGATCAGCGGCGCGAAGTAGCGCGACGCCCCCGGGAACAGCGGCAGGCAGTAGCGCAGGAAGCCGAACGTGCCGACCTTGTCCAGCACGCCGACCAGCAGCGCCGCACCGCCGGCCGGAGCCTCGGCGCCGGCGTCGGGCAACCAGGTATGGAACGGCACCAGCGGCGCCTTGATCGCGAAGGCGATGAAGAAGCCGAGGAACAGCCACTTCTGCGTCGGGCCGTCGGGCACCTTGCCGATCAGGTCCGTGATCGCAAAGCTGCGCGATCCGGTAGTTACGTACAGCCCGATCACCGACGCCAGCATGAGCAGGCCGCCGACCAGCGAGTACAGGAAGAACTTCATCGCAGCGTACTGCCGGCGCGGGCCGCCGAAGCTACCGATGATGAAGTACATCGGCACGAGCATCGCTTCGAAGAATACGTAGAACAGGAAGACGTCGGTGGCGGTGAACACGCCGATCATGAAGAACTCGAGCAGCAGGATGAGCCCGAAGTAGTTCTTCACACTGCGGCGCCGGCCCGACGGGTTCAGCTCCTCCGCGCCGGCCCGGCTGTCGAGGGCGTTCCACGACGCCAGGATCACGGCCGGGACGAGCACCACCGACATCGCGACGAGCACGATCGCGATGCCGTCGACGCCGAACGCGATGTGCACGCCGAACGCCTTGATCCACGTCCAACTTCCGTTGAACTGGAACCGCTCCGCCTTCGAGGAGGTGTCGAACTGGAAGAGGACGACGATCGCGTAGACGGCGACGACGAGGGAGACACCCAGGCTGATCTGCTTGGCGAGCTTGCCCTGCGTTTCCTTCAGTGAGAAGACCGCCACCGAACCCAACAGCGGGATCAGGACCAGGATCAGCAGGCGCGCGTCATGGTGGGTCACTGGTACCTCACCGCGAGCAGCACTCCGACGACAGCAACGGTGCCGACGAGCATGGACAGCGCATAGCTCCGGACGAAGCCGGTCTGCACCCTGCGTATTCGAGCCGACCCACCGCCGAAGCCGGCAGCCAGGCCGTTCACTGCGCCGTCGACCCCGCGGTTGTCGAAGTAGACGAGTGCGCGGGTCAGCCACTGGCCAGGACGCATAAGCACCGTCTCGTTGAAGGCGTCCGCGAACAGGTTTCGGCGCGCGGCCGTGGTGATGGGCGAGACGCCGACGGGTTGGCTGATCGGCACCGGCTTCCGGCCGAACGCGACCCAGGCGCCCAGCGCGCCGAGCGCGACCACGACCAATGTGATCAGGCTCAGCACGAGCGGCGAGATCGTGTGCACGCCGACCTCGACACTCGGGCCAACCGACGGCTCGAGCCAGTGCTGCACGCCGCCGCCGAAGATCAGCAAGAAGCCGCCGACCAGGGCCAA
>JAOPVG010000132.1 GCA_025966255.1 Jatrophihabitans sp. | reverse complement strand
AATACCGAGGACGACAACCTCTCGCGCATCGAGGGCGAGGGCACCCGCATGTCGCGTCTCGTCGAGGATCTGCTGATGCTCGCGCGCGGTGACGCCGACGGCCGGGCCGCCGATCGCGAACTGATCGACGTCGCGGACCTGCTCGACGACGCCGTCGGCGGGGTGCGGGCCGCGAACCCGGATCGAGTAATTGAAATCCAGCTCGCCGGCTCGGCGCATGTCGTCGGCGACCGGGACCAGTTGGTGCGCGTCGTGCGCAACCTCGTGACGAACGCGGCCGTGCATACCCGGCCCGAGCGGCCGATCCGGGTCGCCAGCCACGCCGACGACTCCGGGGTCACGATCCAGGTGGCCGACGGCGGTCCGGGGCTGCCGCCGGATGAGGCGGCGCATGTCTTCGAGCGGTTCTGGCGGGCTGACAAGGCCCGGACGCGGGCCCGCGGCGGCAGCGGCCTCGGCCTGTCGATCGTGGCCTCGATCGTCCGCTCGCACGGTGGGACCGTCCGGTTCGACAGCACCGTCGAGGGCGGCAGCACCGTGACGGTGTGGCTCCCGGGCGCCCAGCCGGCGTGACGCGTTCGGCCCGATCCGATCGAAGTGGCGTCCGTTCGGCACAATCGACCACATGGCGCCGCGTGATCCGTCCTCGCTCGACCCTGCTGTCGGCGCACGCCTGAAGCGGGACGCCGCCGGCCTCGTCGCCGCAGTCGTGCAGCAGTACGACACCGGCGAGGTGCTCATGGTGGGGTGGATGGACGACGAGGCACTGCACCGCACGCTGACCACCGGGCGCGCCACCTATTGGTCCCGATCGCGGCAGTCCTACTGGGTCAAGGGCGAGACGTCCGGGCACGCGCAGCACGTGATGTCGGTCGCGGTGGACTGCGACGGCGACGCGCTGCTCGTCCGCGTCGACCAGGTCGGTGCGGCCTGTCACACCGGCGATCGCACCTGTTTCGACGCCGGCGACTTGTCGGTGTCGACGTGACGACGCCGATCGGGCGCGCCGATCTGGATCGGCTCGTCTACACCCACCGCCTCGTCCCGATCACCCGCACGCTGTTCGCCGACGCCGAGACCCCGGTCGGCGTCTATCGGAAGCTCGCGGCCGGGCGGCCGGGCACCTTCCTGCTCGAGTCAGCCGAGCCGGGTGCGTCCTTCTCGCGCTGGTCGTTCGTGGGCGTGAACGCGCGCGCCTGCCTGTCGGTCGTGGACGGCGAGGCGTCGTGGACGGGCGACGTTCCGGACGACCTGCCGACGTCGGGTGATCCGCTCGCGGCTCTCGGCGCGTCCTGGCGGGCGATGAAGGGCCCGCGGCTGCCGGGGCTGCCGCCGCTCACCGGTGGCTTCGTGGGCTATCTCGGCTACGACGTCGTCCGCAGCATCGAACGGCTGCCGGAGAAGGCCGTGGACGAGTTGGGCCTGCCCGAGCTGACGATGCTGCTCGTCACCGACCTCGCCGCCGTCGACCACCACGAGTGCTCGGTCGTATTGATCGCGAACGCGGTGCTGCGCCCGGACATGTCCGGTGTCGAACTCGACGACGCGTACGCCGACGCCGTGCGGCGACTCGACGCGATGCAAGCCGCACTCGCGACGCCGACCCCGCCGACGGTCGCAGTGATCTCGCCGGCGCCGCCCAAGGAGGCAACGTCGCGCACCCCGCCCGGCGCATACCTGCCCGCGGTGGAGCAGGCCCTGGAGGCGGTCCGTGCGGGTGAGGTCTTCCAGATCCAGATCGGGCAGCGCTTCGTGGCCGAGACGCAGGCTGATCCGCTCGACGTCTACCGCGTGCTGCGCACGTTGAATCCGTCGCCCTATATGTACTTCCTGCGCACCGCCGATGTCGACATCGTCGGCTGCAGTCCGGAGGCCCTGGTCACCGTCAGCGGCGGTCGCGCCGTGCTGCATCCCATCGCCGGCACCCGACGGCGCGGCGAGACCGCCGAGAAGGACGCGGCGCTGGCCGCGGAGCTGGTCAACGACCCGAAGGAGCAGGCCGAGCACGTCATGCTCGTCGACCTCGCGCGCAACGACCTCGGCCGCATCTCCGCGCCGGGGTCGGTCCAGGTCATCGAGTTCGGCGCGGTCGAGCGCTACAGCCATGTGTGGCACATCGTGTCGACGGTCGAGTCGCAGCTGGCGGAGGGGATGGACGCGTTCGACGTGCTCACCGCGACGTTCCCCGCCGGAACCCTCACCGGGGCGCCTAAGGTGCGGGCGATGGAGCTCATCGACGAGCTGGAACCGGTGCGCCGCAACATCTATGGCGGCGCGGTCGGCTACCTGGACGCGGCAGGTGACCTCGACGTCGCCATTGCGATCCGCACCGCCGTCATGCTCGACGGCAAGGCCTACGTGCAGGCCGCGGCCGGCATCGTCGCCGACAGCATCCCGAGCAACGAGGAACAGGAGACCCGCAACAAGGCGCGGGCCGTGCTGCAGGCCATCGCCACCGCCGAGACACTGCGCACCGTGACATGAGGCGGCACGTCGAATTCGGGCTCGCGCTGCTGCTGGATCTGCTCGGCGCGGCGGGTGCGCTGCTGGTGGCGCTGCGCAGCTGGCAGGTGGTGACGACGCCACGGACGCGGCCGTTGCGCGACGACGTGCTTGACCTGTCCGGACGCACCGTGGATTCCGCGTCCACCGCCCTGGCCCTCGTGGCGCTGGCCGGTGTGGTGGCCGTGCTCGCCACGCGGGGCGTGCCGCGGCGCATCGTCGGCGCCGTGTTGGGACTGGCCGGTGTCGGACTCGTCTGGCGCGCTGTTGCGTCGGCGAGTGCGGTGAGCACCGGGCGGGCCCGAACGTTGGTCGCCGAACGCCACAAGACGGTGACGGTGGACGCAAACGTCGTGCCTCACGTCGCGGTGCATGCGGTGTGGCCGGTGCTCTCGGCGATCTGCGGCGTGCTGGTTGTTGCGGCGGGCGTGTTGATCGCGGTGCGCGGGCACCGCTGGCAGGGCATGTCCGCCCGTTACGAGGCGCAGCCGGCGCGGGCGGACAACCCGGTCAAGGCCGCGGCCGCGCTGTGGTCGGCACTGGACCGGGGAGAAGATCCCACGTCGCGTTAATCGCGGTACATCTTCCAGCAGGTCGGACCGTTGAACGGCAGGTGGATCTCGCCGGTGACCTCGAAGCCGAAGCGTTCGTACAGCGGGATGTTCGCCTCGTTGCTGCTCTCGAGGTAGGCCGGACCGGTGATGGTGTCGAGGCGGTGCTGAAGCAGTGCGGTGCCGATGCCTTTGCCCGGCTCGACCGCGCCGACCAGCGCGAGATACCAAAAAGTGCCCTCGGGCCGGTTCTTGTGGAATGCGGTCTCCAGCGCGTTTGCCTGCCGGATCCGGTGCCGCATCGCGCGGAGCAACGACGGACCCGACGCGATGTACCGGGCGGTCGACTGCTTGTGTCCGGGCGGATCCCATAGGCTCGCGCCGACGGGCCGTCCGTCGATCTCGGCGATGTCGCTGCAACCGGCCACGTAGTGCGAGTAACGGGCCAGCGCCAGGAACATCGCTTCGTCCCCGCGCCCACTGGGAAGCAGCCAGCGCACGACCGGGTCGTGCGCGAATGAAACGGCCAGAACGTGGGCAACCGTGCGGCGATCGCGGCGCGCTGCGGTGCGCAGTTCGATCATTCGGCGAAACTACCAACCTGTCGCCGCCACTGCTGGTTCGCAGACCCGGTCGCCGCCGGGGGGCCCGCGCTGGTTTACCCTCGATCGAGACGACAGGAAGGCCTGAGGACGGTGCCGAGCGTTCTGGACGAGATCATCGCGGGTGTCCGCGAGGATGTCGCGAGCCGTCAAGCCGCCCTGCCGATGGACGCGT
>JAOPVG010000102.1 GCA_025966255.1 Jatrophihabitans sp. | reverse complement strand
TCGAGCGACACCTTCGCCTGGAGCGCAACCGGTCCGAGCACACCGTCCGCGCCTACCTGGGCGACCTGATCGGTTTCCTCGACCACCTCAGCCGCCTTGGCGGCCGGTCGGTGTCCGACATCGAGCTCGGGACGCTGCGCGGGTGGCTGGCGGTACAACGCGACCGCGGCGCATCCCGCGCCACGATGGCCCGGCGGTCGGCCGCGTTGCGCACGTTCTCGGCCTGGGCGCACCGCAGCGGTCTGATCGCCGATGATCCGGGTCAGCGGCTGGCCAGCCCCAAGGCCCACCGCACCCTGCCCGTCGTGCTGCGGATCGACGAGGCCGAACAGCTCATGACCGTGCAGCAGGACGTGCCCGAGCCGGAGGCCCTGCGCGACCGGCTCGTGGCCGAGCTGCTCTACGCCACCGGCGTGCGGGTGTCGGAACTCGCCGGGCTGGACGTGGACGATGTCGACCGCCATCGACGCGTCCTGCGCGTGCTCGGCAAGGGCGCCAAGGAACGGACAGTCCCGTACGGGCTCGCCGCCGACCGCGCCCTCGATGACTGGCTCGCTCGCGGTCGGCCGGCGCTGGCCGTCGCGGGATCTGGACCCGCTTTGCTGCTCGGCGTCCGCGGCGGCCGCATCGACCCGCGGACCGTGCGCCGGGTGGTGCACCAGCTCGCGGCGGCCGTGCCCGGGGCACCGGACGTGGGCCCGCACGGCCTGCGGCACTCCGCCGCGACCCACCTGCTCGAAGGCGGCGCCGACCTGCGCAGCGTGCAGGAGGTACTGGGGCACGCCAATCTGTCGACGACGCAGATCTACACCCATGTCTCGGTCGAGCGGCTGCGGCGCACCTACCAGCAGGCCCACCCGCGGGCCTGAGCGAAGCGGCTCACCCGTCCCGCGGCCACGGCAGCAGCCGCACCGGACCCAACGGGCGGAGCAGGGCCAGCGGATCCACATAGGCGGCCCCTCGGCGCGCACCCCAGTGGAGGCACCGCGCCGAGGGGCAGCCGGTGTGCCCGCCCTCGAGACGTCCGATCGGCTGGCCGGACCGCACCAGCTCTCCCGCGGCAACCGCGGGCCGGACCGGCTCGTACTCGGTCGCGATCCCGTCCGCATGCCGAACAACGACCACGCCGCGGCCGGCCACCGGGCCAGCGAAGGAAACCACCCCTGCGGCGGCCGAGCGCACCACGAGGACCGTCAGTTCCAGGTCGACGCCACGGTGGCCGGGACCGTACGGCGTCGTCGGCGGATCGAACAGGCGCAGCACCCGCAGCGGTCCCGCCACCGGTGCTGAATAGGTCACCGCGGCAACCGGCGGCCCGGCCGCCACCGAGCGCACCGCAGCCGGGGGCGCGTCGCCACCGACGATGAGCGCGAGCGCACCTGCGCCGGCCAGAACCCGGATCACCGTCCGAGCATCGCGGGTCGGACGGTCCGGGCGCCGGCCAAGATCGCAGCCTGTGGACGACGACGAGCACTGTCCACAGACCCGGCAAATCGGGCCCACCCACTCGCCGAATAAGGCATTGTCCCGATGTTGCGGTGCCCCTTAGACGCGCAGGCTTTCACCGCCACCTCACCGCATCCCCGGCGACAGCAGACACAGGAGCCCGATGGACGTCGAGACGCTCGCCCTCAGCGAACAAACGCCGCGCAGTCCCGCGTTGGGGATGACCACTGTCGGAGGGGCAGGCGAAGATATGCAGGTGCCCCGTACCGCTGCGCCGCTTGTCGGCCGTTCCGTCGAGCTCGCCACGCTCGTCGAGACGGTGCACGGCGCGGCCAGTGGTGCCGCCGCCGCTCTGGTCCTGGGCGGTGATGCCGGCGTCGGCAAGACCCGGCTCCTGGGCGAACTGATCGCGGGCGCCACCGACGAAGGCATGCTCTGCCTCGTCGGCCACTGCGTCGACCTCGGTGACACGCCGCCGCCGTACTTACCGTTCACCGAGGCGTTCACTCGGCTGGCGGCCGAGCGGCCGGAGCTCATCGAAGAGTTGCTGACCGAGTTCCCGGCCCTCGCCCGGCTGCTCGCCGGCCGGGCCGGTGTCGATGCCCGGCTGGCCGACGACCGCGTCGAGCGCGGCGAGCTCTTCGACTCCGTGCGTGGGGCCCTCGCCCGGTTGGCGACTCATCAGCCCGTGGCGTTGTTCGTCGAAGACGTCCACTGGGCCGACCAAGCCACCCGTGACCTCCTCGGCTTCCTGTTCACCCGCCTCGACGGCGAGTGCCTGGCCATCGTGGCCAGCTATCGCAGCGATGACCTGCACCGCCGGCACCCGCTTCGCCGCACGCTCGCGGAATGGTCGCGGCTGCCGTCGGTCTCCCGGATCTACCTGGATCCGCTCAACACCGCCGACGTCCGCGAACTCATCCGCTCGATACACCCCGACCCGATCACCGAGGCCGACGTCGACGGCATCGTGAGCCGGGCCGACGGCAACGCCTTCTTCGCCGAGGAACTGCTCGCTGCGGCAGTCCAGTGCAACGACGCCCAGCAGCTGCCGTGGCAGCTCGCCGACCTGCTGCTCGTCCGCCTGGATCGGTTGTCCGAGGAGGCGCGTCAGGTCGTGCGCGTCGCGGCCGTGGCCGGCCGGCGCGTGTCGCACCCGATGCTCGAGGCCGCGGCCGGACTCCCCGGCCGGCAGCTCGACGAAGCCTTGCGGGAGGCCATCGACACCCACGTGCTGCAGCTCACGAACAGCGGTCGGGGCTACACCTTCCGGCACGCCCTGCTCGCCGAGGCGGTGTACGACGATCTGCTTCCCGGTGAGCGGGTGCGCCTCCACGCCACGTACGCCGAACGGCTCGCGGCGAGCGATCACCGCCGGCCGGCCGAGCTCGCCCGGCACGCACTCGCATCACACGATCTGGCGACGGCGTTCGCTGCGAGTGTCGACGCCGGCGATGAAGCGATGTCGCTGGCGGCACCGCAAGAAGCGCTGCAGCACTACGAGGCCGCGCTCGAACTCGCCCCGCGGTTGGACCAGCTGACCCGCGACAAACCGCGGTTGACGCTCGACGCCGTCGAGGCGGCCGACGCGGCCGGCCACACGCTGCGCGGCGTCAAGCTCGCCGCCCAGGCCCTGGCCGAACTGCCGGCCGATGCGCCGGCGCTTGATCGCGCCACCCTGCTGTTCGCCTCGGTGAAGGCGGCGCTGGGCAATGAGATCGGTCAGGAGGCGCTGGGCCTCACCTCCGAGGCGTTGCAGCTCGTTCCCGAGGAGCCCCCGACTGCATTCCGCGCAAAACTGCTGGCCCTGCACGCCCGCGTCGCCTACGCCATGGGATACGAGGTCGACGCCCTCCGGACGGCTCAAGAGGCCGTCGAGATGGGGGAGAAGGTCGGCGCCCGGGAGGCGACCACCGACGCGCGGACGAGCCTGGCCGTCCTGGAGCGGCGCACCGGTGACCCCGCCGAGGCCGCGCGGCTCCTCGAGTCCGTCGCCGAGCAGGCCCAGCTCGCCGGCGACGTCGCGGCGGAGCTGCGCAGCCGATTCAGCCTCGCCAGCCTGTGGCACGAACTGTGCGACCTCGGCCGGGCCGAGGACGAATTCACCATTACCCACAGACGAGCCGCCGCCACCGGCCGCCGATGGGAGGCCTTCGGCCTGCACTCACGGGCAATGGCGGCCACGATGCAGTACCTGCGCGGCGAGTGGAGCACCGCCCTGCGCACGCTCGACACCACGGGCGAGCGGCCGACCATGATCGGCGACGCCGTGTTCCGGTCCACTGCCATGTTCATCCGGGCCGGGCGCGGCGACACGGGTGCGCTCACCGAGCTCGACGCCCTGCGGCCCTACTGGCGGCGCGAGGGCCGCATTCCGCTCTACGCCGGGTTCGCCGCCCTCGAGATCTACGAGCAGCAGGCCGACGTCGCCTCGGCGCTGTCGTTGATCAACGAGCTCGTCGAGACCCTGGGCGTGGTCTGGCTGGACCCCTGGTTCCTCGCCCGCATCCAGCTGTCCGCATACGGTCTGGCCGTCCTGTCCGCGGCCGCGACCACCGCTCCGGAATCCCAGCACGCCGGACTCGCCGCCGACGGCGAGCGGTTGCTTCAGGACGGCCGGACGAGTGCCGAGAAGGGCCTGCCGCGCGGGCGCAAGCTCGGTCGCGAGGGCGTTGCCTGGCTGGCCCGTCTGGAGGCCGAAGCCGCCCGGCTGCGCTGGCTCACCGGCCAGGACGCGCCGTCGGCCGACGAGCTGGTCGCCGCGTGGGAGCTCGCGGTCGCCGAATTCGACTACGGGCACACCGTCCAGCTCGCGCGGTCCCGGGCCCGCCTGGCCGGCGCGCTGCGGGCCACCGGACGCGCTGCCGACGCCGCCGAGGCTGCCGACCTCGCCCGCACCACCGCCCAGGCCATGGGCGCCGCCCCGCTGCTCGCGGAGATCCGGGCGCTCGGCGGCACGTCCGGCGGTTCCCGACGCACTGCCAACGACGCCGTGGGCATGACAGCGCTGACCGACCGCGAACGCGATGTCCTGGCCGAACTCGTCGACGGCCGGACGAACCGCCAGGTTGCCGCCAAGCTCTACATCAGCGAGAAGACGGTGAGCGTCCACGTCTCGAACATCCTGGCCAAGCTCGGGGTGCGCAGCCGCGCCGAAGCGGCCGCCTTGGCCCGCCAGAATCCGGCGGCCTCCTGAGCCGGCGGCGCTGGCGAGGACGCCCGGCCGAAAGGGCTAGACTGGGCGCGCAGCCTGAGGAATCGGGCTGACTTCGCGTGCCCGCCTCCTGACGTCAACAGGGAGGTAGGCGGCCAGCCTCGGTCCGTCCCGGTTCTCGGGTGCGGCCTCCTGACCGCGACACCGGGCACCAGGGCGAGCGGATCACCTGATCCGTCCGCGACAACCGAGGCCGCAGGCCGTGTTCTGGTGACACCGTCGCCGGCAGGGCCTGCACGAAACAGCTAGGAGGACGACAGGCATGGCCGTCGTCACAATGAAGGAGATGCTCGAATCGGGCGTCCACTTCGGTCATCAGACCCGCCGCTGGAACCCGAAGATGAAGCGATTCATCCTCACCGAGCGCAACGGGCTCTACATCATTGACCTGCACCAGACCCTGACCTACGTCGACAAGGCGTACGAGTTCATCAAGGAGACCGTCGCCCACGGTGGCACGGTGCTCTTCGTCGGGACCAAGAAGCAGGCCCAGGAATCGATCGCCGAGCAGGCGACCCGCGTCGGCATGCCGTACGTGAACCAGCGCTGGCTGGGTGGCATGCTCACCAACTTCCAGACCGTGTTCAAGCGGCTGCAGCGCCTCAAGGAACTCGAAGCGCGGCAGCAGGCCGGCTGGGAGGGCGTCGCCACCAAGAAGGAGCAGTTGCTCCTCACCCGCGAGATGACCAAGCTGGAGCGCTCGCTCGGCGGTATCCGCGAGATGACGAGGGTGCCCAGCGCGGTGTGGATCGTCGACACCAAGAAGGAGCACATCGCCGTCGGCGAGGCCCGCAAGCTGAACATCCCGGTCGTCGCGATCCTCGACACCAACTGCGATCCGGACGAGGTCGACTACAAGATCCCCGGCAACGACGACGCGATCCGTAGCGCCGCGCTGCTCACCCGGGTTGTCGCGGATGCCGTGGCCGACGGGCTCGTCTCGCGGGCCGCCGCCGCCGCCAACGCCGGCCGGGACGAGAAGCCCGAGCCCGTCGCGGGAGGCCAGCTGGCCGTCGACGAGCCGATGCCGGAATGGGAGGCCGAGCTGCTGAAGCCGTCCACCGGCGGCGAGGCCGCACCGGCGACCACCCCGTCCGCCTAGCCACCGACGTAGGAACGAACACGGACCGGTAGCGACAACTACCGGGCGAGACTTGTGGAGCGAGTAAATGGCACAGTTTTCCGCCGCAGATGTGAAGAAGCTCCGCGACGCCACCGGCGCGGGGATGATGGAGTGTAAGAAGGCGCTCGAGGAGGCCGACGGCGACTTTGACCGCGCCGTGGAGGTACTGCGGGTCAAGGGCGAGGCGAAGAACGCCAAGCGCGGCGACCGCCAGGCCTCGAACGGGCTCGTCGCCGCCGCCGAGGGGGCGATGATCGAACTCGCGTCCGAGACCGACTTCGTCGCGAAGAACGAGCAGTTCCAGACACTCGCCGGCGACATCGTCACCCATTTCGCCGGATCGTCGGCGACCGACGTCCCGTCGCTCCTCGGCGAGACGCTCAAGGACGGCAAGACCGTCGGCGAGAGCGTCGATGCGCTCGCCGTCGTGATCGGCGAGAAGCTCGAGTTGCGCCGCGCCGTCAAGCTCGACGGGCAGGTCGCCACGTATCTGCACCGTAAGGCGAAGGACCTCCCGCCGCAGGTCGGCGTGCTCGTGGAGTTCACCGGCGGCGACACCGAAGCGGCCCGCTCGGCGGCCATGCAGGTTGCCGCGATGCGGCCGAAGTACCTCACCCGCGAGGAAGTCCCGGGCGAGGTCGTCGAGGCCGAGCGCCGGATCGCCGAAGAGACGACGCGGGCGGAGGGCAAGCCCGAGGCGGCGCTGCCCAAGATCATCGAGGGTCGCCTGAACGGCTTCTACAAGACGGTGGTCCTGCTCGAGCAGGAGTCGGTGCAGGAGTCGAAGAAGTCGGTCAAGCAGGTGCTCGACGGCGCCGGCGTCACGATCTCGAAGTTCGCACACTTCGAGGTCGGCCAGGTATAGCTGCCACCTGCGCAGCAGCAGTTAGGGTTCGAGGAACCGCTACGACGACGAGAGGGGCCACTCATGAGTGATGTTGAGGTGGCCCCTCCTTCGTCGTGGTATCGCCGCGTCCTGCTGAAGCTGTCCGGCGAGGTGTTCGGCGGCGGCTCGATCGGCGTCGACCCCGACGTCGTGCAGTCCATCGCCGGGCAGATCGCTGAGGTGGTCGCAGGCGGCACCCAGGTCGCCATCGTCGTCGGCGGTGGCAACTTCTTCCGCGGTGCCGAACTCAGCCAGCGCGGCATGGACCGTGATCGCGCCGACTACATGGGCATGTTGGGCACTGTGCTCAACTGCCTCGCCCTGCAGGACTTCCTGGAGAAGGCCGGCGTGCCCACGCGCGTTCAGACCGCCATCACCATGGGCCAGGTGGCCGAGCCCTACATTCCGCGTCGCGCCGAACGGCATCTCGAAAAGGGCCGCGTCGTGATCTTCGGCGCCGGCGCCGGGCTGCCGTACTTCTCCACCGACACCGTCGCTGCGCAGCGGGCCCTAGAGATCGGCTGCGAGGTGCTGCTGCTTGGCAAGAGCGGCGTCGACGGCGTGTACGACGCCGACCCGCGCGTCGTCCCCACCGCGAAGAAGTTCGACGAGATCACCTACGACGAGGTATTGCAACGCGGCCTCGATGTTGCGGATGCCACGGCGTTCAGCCTGTGCCGCGACAACGCCATGCCGATCGTCGTGTTCGAGCTGGCGGACGGCAACATCGCCAAGGTCGTGCGGGGCGAGAAGATCGGTACCCGGGTCGGCGCCACCATCGCGCCCGAGTGATCCACCGCTCCGACTCCACCTGCAGGCTGCCCATATCGAGAAGGGACCACCGGTGATCGACGAGATCCTCTTCGAGTCCGAGGAGAAGATGGAGAAGGCCGTCCACGTGGCCCGCGACGACCTGAGCGGGCTGCGGACCGGGCGGGCCAACGCGAGTGCGTTCGCCCGTCTCGTCGTCGACTACTACGGAGCTCCGACGCCGATCCCTCAGATGGCGACCGTCAACGTGCCCGAGGCACGCATGGCGATCATCAAGCCCTATGACGCCGGCCAACTCGGCGCCATCGAGAAGGCGATCCGCGACAGCGATCTCGGCGTCAACCCCACCGACGACGGCACGATCATCCGCGTGGTGTTCCCGCAGCTCACCGAGGAGCGGCGGCGCGAGCTCGTCAAGGTCGCGAAGAGCAAGGGCGAGGACGCGAAGGTCGCGGTCCGCTCGATCCGCCGCCACACGAAGGACGCCCTGGACAAGCTGGTGAAGGACGGCGAATCGGGCGAGGACGACGTCCACCGCGCCGAGGTCGAACTGGACAAGCTGACCGCCCGCTACACGGGCACCATCGACGAGGCCGTCCGGGCCAAGGAAACCGAACTGCTCGAGGTCTGAGACCGCCCGCTCATGGCTCCCGACGAACCGACGCGCGACGTCCCCGACGCCGGGCCGTCGCCGCTTTCGCGGGCCCGGCGCGTCGCCGGGCACGCCGCGCAG
>JAOPVG010000390.1 GCA_025966255.1 Jatrophihabitans sp. | reverse complement strand
GACGGCGAGTTGGCTGGCGATGAGCTTGACCGCGTCGAGCCGGTTAGTGGTGAACGCGCCGTGGAGCAGGCGGTTCTCCAGCAGCAGCACTGCCCGCAGCGTGCCGCGGCCGAGGATGGGGAGGGCCAGCAGGGAGCAGCCGTGGACATCGGTGAAGTACGGGTCGCGAGCGAAGCGGTCATCACGGGTGGCGTCGGCTACGACCAGCGGCTCGGCTGTGCGCCGAACGTAGCGCAGCACCGTCATCGGTACCGTGGTTTTGTGGCCGGTGCCGCTGCTGGCTGGGGCAGTGCCACGTGGGGTGGGCCGCAGCCAGTCCTGCCTGTCCTCGCTCCACGGCAACAGGTGCACGTCGGTGGCGCCGGTCATCGCGCCGAGCACTTCGGCCACCCGGGCGTGCAGCCGCTCGATGCTGGTCTCCGAGCTGAGCGCCTGGGAGGTGGACAGGATGCCGAGCAGATCGACCGTGCCGGTGGTGACCGCGGAGCGGCCATGCGGAGGCACGGCGGACTGATCGGAGCGGTCTTCGACGGCCGCGTCGGGCTGTGGCCGCAGGGTGGGATAGGCCCAGTCCAGCTGAGCAACCTTCGCGGTGGCCCCCCAGGCGGCGTACTCCTGTCGGGCCTGGGCGAGCAGGTCGGAGCCGGACTGTTCGAGGCCGTTGGCGAGGTGGAAGCGGGCGGCGCGTTCGGTGATCAGGGCTCGATGCCAGGGCCGTGGGCGGCCGGCGCTCTCGCGCCGTGCCGCGTCGAAGGCGAGCGCGGCGGCGCGGAAGTCGCCGACCGCCCAGGCCCGTTCGGCCTCGAGCAACCGCAGCAGGTGCAGGACGTTGTCCGGCGCGTCCTGGGCGCGGGTGGCCAGCCACTGCGTCAGCTCGTCCAAGTCGGTCAGCAGGTCGCCGTGCTCGTCACCGCGCGTGGTGCGGGCCTGCCCGGCGAGGGCCAGTCCGCGCAGCAGCCGGGCCACGACGGTCGGGTAGAACCCCAGCGCTGTCGGTAGCAGTGGCATCGCCGCCGCCGTCTGCCGTGCGAGGCCGATCGCATCATCGAAGACGGCTGCGGCGATCGCGCGGGCCATGTGCGCGTAGAGAGTCGCCTGCGGGTTGTCGGCGTAGCGGTCGGCGGGGATAGCCTCGCCGGCCGCGGCGGAGCTTTCGCCGCGCAGCACACCGGCCAACCAGCGGTAGCTGTCGAGCCATTGGGCGACCTGGTCGCTGCCGGTACGACGTGCAAAGGCGAGCCCCGCCTCCACCTCGGCGACGAAGATGTCCAGTGATGGCTCGTAGTCCAGCAGGTGATACGCGGTCGGGTAGTACGTGTAGGCGGCGTACGCCAGGTCGCCCCCCGCGATCAGCCCCTGGCGGGCCTGCTGAGATGCGTGGACGCCGTTCTCGATCGGCTCCGAGCACCAGCTCAGGAGAGCGAACAGGTGCCGGGCCGAAGAGGTGTCGGGCTCGTAGCCACGGGCCTCGCCCAGGGCCACGATCCGCCGCAGCGCCCGATACCCGGCGGAGTAGTCGCCGCGCAGCGCCACAGCGGCGAAGGCGGTGTGGCTGGCCGGGCCGACCAGGCTACGGGTGGGGCCGTACTGGAGCCAGATCCGCGCCCCTTCCAAGCTCAGCCACGCATGCGTCGCGTGGTCGCCGGTGACGTAGACCGTTGGCAGGATCGCGTTGAGCAGGCCGGCTGTGGCGAGCAGCGTCGGGTCGGTGATCTCCGGCCGAACCAGATCGTCTGCGGCGTCGGTGTGGTCGAGCCACCGGTACAGATGGTCGAACTGGCGGTCCAGCTCGGCGGCGAGCTGAGCGGCCGCCGGTACGGTGATGCCAAGCTCGCTCAGCGACTGAAACCCCAGGGCTCGCGCCTCCGCATATCGTTGCCGGTGAGTGAGGCTATGCACCTGCACGCACGTCGCGCCGGCACGCGGACTGGTGGTGGGGCACAGGGACTCGATAGTGCGGTACACCGCGTCCGCCTCCTCCAGCCGCCCCAGGCTGAAAAGTGCGGCGTGGCGGCTGATGTGCACCTCGATCAGGGTCTCGGTGTCACCGGGGTCGATGAGCTGGGGCGCGGCGCCCAGCAGCGCGTCCACCAGCGCGTGGTCCCCGATCAACGCTGCCTGGTCGGCGGCGCACCGCAGCAACCCCACCACCTGACGCCGCTCCGCGGCGTCGTCGACCGCATCGACCACCGGCAGGTACTGCTCTGCCGCGGCCGCGAACAACTCCGGGACCCCGGCCAGCCGCCGAGCCAGGCCCAACTGCAGCGCGCCTCGCCGCCGGGGATCCAGCCCGCCACGGATCGCCTCGTGGATGCGGTCGTGGCGGAACCGGACCGTCTTGTGCGCCTCAGGCTCCACCACCAGCAGTCCAGCGTCGATGGCGGGTGCCAGTCCTCGTGCCACCTCGCTGGCCGGCTCGCCGGTGGCGGTCTGCAGCACGCTGAACTCGGCGCGGCCGCCCAGGCAGGCCATCGCCTCCACCATCGCCCGGGACCCCGGCGGCAGGTTCTCGACGCGCGCCGCCGCCAGCTCGGCCACCTCGGATCGGCCCAGCTGCGCGCGCACCGCGACCGCGTCCCGCGGCCACCCGGTCGCGGTCGCCGTCAGCAGGCCGTCGCCGCGCAGCAAGTTCAGCAACTCCACCGTCTCGTACGGATTGCCGGTCAGGTGCGGACCGATCAGGTCGACCAGGCCCGCCGCCGTGGCCGGGTCCGCGTGCAGCATCTCCGCGACCATCGTGACGACACTCGGCACAGACAGGTTGTCCAGACGGAGGTGCTCGACCCCGGCTTGGGCCTGCCATCGGGACAACGGCGCCGCCAACAAATGAGTCTCGGTCACGTCGGCGTCGCGGTATGCGGCCACTAGCAGCAGACCGTCGATCGGCTCCTCGCTCAGCACCAGGTCGACGAAGCCGAGCGGCGTGCGCCCGGTCCATTGCAGGTCATCGAGGAACATCACCACCGGCCGTTTTCGCGAGGCGACCGCCGACAGCATTGCCACCGCCGCTCGCTGTGTCCGGGCCTGCGCGGTCAGTGGATCTCCGCGATCGGGCGCCACCGCCAGCAGCGCCGCCAACTCTGGCACTATCGCGGTCAGCAGGCCGGCGTTGGGGCCGAGCGCGCTCACGATCTTCTCGCGGATCTTGGCCAGCTCGTCTTCCGGTTCGGCCAGCAGGAGTCGGCCCAGTGCGCGAAGGGCCTGGTATCCCGCATCGAAGTCCAGATCCCGCCGGTACTGGTCGAACTTGCCGGCCACGAACCAGCCATCGGCGGCGGTCACCACCGGCCGCAGCTCATGGACCAGCGCCGTCTTCCCCACCCCTGGTGCGCCGCCGACCAACACTCCCCGGCACCCGCCCGCCAGCGCCTCCTCGAACGCCGCCCGCAACGCCGCGACCTCCGCATCGCGGCCGACCAGCCGCGACGGCGGCAACAGAAGCAGCGGAAGGTCGAGCTCACCGATCCGCAGGTCACCCGCCGCACGCGCGTCGGCGTCCCACAACCGCTCCAGGTCGTAGAGCAATCCGTCAGCTGTCTGGTAGCGGTTCTCCGGTTCCTTCTCCAGCAGATGCATGATGATCTCGGAAAG
>JAOPVG010000081.1 GCA_025966255.1 Jatrophihabitans sp. | reverse complement strand
TCGTCCGATTCCGGCTCGGGCGGCGCAGGCCACGGCGCCTGCGGCGGCGGGTTGTACGGCGGCCACTGCTGGCCGGAGTTTCCGCCTTGATTGCCTTGCTCGGTCATGAAAAAGCACCTCATCGTGTCGTCTCTGCGGGCCGGGAATACCACCCCTCCCCGGCCGGGCTCGGATCACGCTACTGCGAAACGCCTTGAAGGGCATGAGACGACACGTCCACGCCGGTCGGGCCTCCGCGCGCCGGCCGTCAGGGCTGCATGCTCTGGGCGACCACGCCGTGCCGGATGGCGCCCGCCGCCGCTCGGGCGGCAGCGGCCACGGGCGGGCGCCCACCGCCGGCGCCGGGAGCCACGGCCAGCTGCTCGAGCAGGTCCAGAACCTGCTTGCACCAGCGGATGAAGTCACCGGCCGAGAGCTCGCTGCCACGCTCGGCGGTCGCTGCCAGCACCCGGTCGAGGCGCTCCTGGCGGGCCCACCGGTAGATCGCCCACACAAAGCCGAGCTGCGGTTCCCGGCTCGGCGGGAGCTGCCGCGCGATCTCGTCGTCGCTCAGGTCGGCCCAGATCCGCGACGTCGTCGCCAGCGCATCACGCACGGCGGTCGTCGGCATCTTGTCGACGAGCAGTTCCTCCCGGCGGGCCTCGTACACCAGCGTCGACACCACAGCGGCCAGCTCGGCCGGCTCGAGACCGTCCCAGGCGCCGTCGCGCAGGCATTCGGCCGCGAGCAGGTCGGCCTCCGACCAGATGCGAGCCAGCTGGCGACCGGCCGGCGTCGCCTCTTCCCCGGCGAGGTAGCCGCGGTCCTCGAGCAGGTGACAGATGCGGTCGAACGTGCGGCCGAGCGAGCCGGTGCGCCCTTCGATGCGCTTGCGCAGCCCCTCGTTCTCCCGGGCCAAGCGGCTGTACCGCTCGCCCCAGCGCGCGTGCTGCTCACGGTCGGTGCATTGGTGGCACGGGTGGGCGCGCAGTTCTCGACGCAGCCGCAGCAGTTCCACGTCCTCGTCGGCGGTCGAGGTGCGCCGCGATCCGCGGGTCGCCCGCGGCGCGTCGGGCAGCTCGAGCGCGTGCAGGCTCGAGGCGAGGTCGCGACGGTCCTGGGGCGAGCGGTGGTTGACGTGCTTCGGCACCCGCACCGTGCCCAGCACGTCCACCGAGGTAGGGAAGTCGACGAGCGTCAGCCGTCCGGACCAGCGTCCTTCGGTCACGACCAGCGGACGCGGATCGTCCCTCGGGTGCACGCCCGGATCGAGGATGACAGCCAGGCCGGCCCGGCGCCCGCGCGGTACCCGGATCACGTCCCCGCGGCGCAGCGCCTCGAGCGAGGCCGCGACGGCGCCGCGCCGCTCCCGCGCGCCTTCGCTCGCCAGCAGTGCCTCGCGCTCGCTGAGCCGGCGCCGCAGGTCGGCGTACTCGGCGAAATCGCCGAGGTGGCAGGCCATCTGCTTCTCGTGCTGGCGCAGTGTCTCCTCGTTGCGGCGGATCTGGGCGAGCAGACCGGCGACACCGCGGTCGGCCTGGAACTGGGCGAAGGACGCCTCGAGCAGGCCGCGCGCGGCGGGCCGTCCCATCTGGTCGACCAGATTGACGGCCATGTTGTAGGACGGCCGGAACGACGAGCGCAGCGGGTAGGTGCGGTTCGAGGCCAGCCCGGCGATCCGCGGCGGGTCGACCTCGGGCGTCCACAGCACTACGGCGTGGCCCTCGACGTCGATCCCGCGGCGCCCGGCCCGGCCGGTCAGCTGGGTGTACTCCCCCGGGGTGATGTCGGCGTGCGTTTCGCCGTTGAACTTGGTCAGCCGCTCCAACACGACGGTGCGGGCCGGCATGTTGATCCCGAGGGCGAGCGTCTCGGTGGCGAACACAGCCCGGACGAGTCCCCGCACAAACAGCTCCTCGACGGTCTGCTTGAACGCGGGGATCAGGCCTGCGTGGTGGGCGGCCACGCCGCGGCGCAGCCCGTCGCGCCATTCCCAGTACCCCAGCACGTCGAGATCCTCGGGGGGGACGGACGAGGTGAGCTCGTCGATCACCGCGTCTATCTCGACGCGCTCCTCCTCCGTCGTCAGCCACATTCCGGCATGGACGCACTGCAGCGCGGCCGCGTCGCACCCGGCCCGGCTGAAGATGAAGGTGATGGCGGGCAGCAGCCCCTCGCGGTCGAGGCGGGCGATGACGTCGGGCCGGTACGGCGGCCGCCACCCCCGCGGTGTTCGGCTCCCCCGGCGGCCCGGGATCGGTTCGAGATAGCGGGCGCGGTCGGCCACGTGGCGCAACAGGCCGGCGTCGATGGTGGTGCCGTCGCCGCTGAAGAGATCGAACAGCCGGGTGCCCACCAGCACGTGCTGCCACAACGGCACCGGCCGCTGCTCGTGCACGATGACCCTGGTCTCGCCGCGCACCGACACCAGCCACTCGCCGAACTCCTCGGCGTTGGACACCGTTGCCGACAGCGAGATCAGCCGCACCGCCGCTGACAGGTGGATGATCACTTCTTCCCACACGGCACCGCGGAACCGGTCGCCGAGGTAGTGCACCTCGTCCATCACCACATAGCCGAGATCGGTCAGCGAGGAGCTGCCGACATAGAGCATGTTTCGGAGGACCTCGGTGGTCATCACCACGATCGGGGCGCCGGAGTTGATCGCGTTGTCGCCGGTCAGCAGACCCACCTTGTCGGCGCCGTAGCGATCGACGAGGTCGTTGTACTTCTGGTTGGACAGCGCCTTGATCGGTGTCGTGTAGAAGCATTTCTGCCCCGCCGCCAGCGCGAGATGGACGGCGAACTCGCCGACGATCGTCTTGCCGGCCCCCGTGGGGGCGCAGACGAGGACGGAGTAGCCGTCCTCGAGCGCCTCACAGGCGTCGGTCTGGAAGGGGTCCAGCTCGAACGGATATCCGGCCCGGAAGTCGGTGAGGACGGGACGGGCGGCCCGCCGCCGGGCGGCGGTGTACCGCGCACTCGGCGATGACATACCTCCAGACTAGGTACTCAGGTGTGGGAGAAGCTTGTCCAGCCGCACCGGGAGGTCGCGCACCCGCACTCCGACGGCGTCGTACACCGCATTGGTGACCGCCGCGGCCGTGCCGACGATGCCGATTTCACCGATGCCCTTGCTCCCCATCGGGTTGAGCTGGTCGTCCTTCTCGTCGAGCCAGGACACCTCGATGTCGCCGATGTCGGCATTGGCGGCGATGTGGTAGCCGGCGTAGTCGTCGTTCATCGTGTCCCCGTAGGTGTGGTCCATCACGCCCTCCTCCATGAGACCCATCCCGAGCCCCATGGTCATCCCGCCGATCAACTGCGAGCGGCCCAGCCGCGCGTTGATCACCCGGCCCACCGCGAAGACGCCGAGCGCGCGCGGAACCCGCACCTCCCCGGTGTCCTCGTGCACCCGGACCTCGACGAACTGCGCGCCGAACGCGAACCGGGCGAGGTCGGCGCGCCGGGCGACGTCGTCGCTGGTGTCGGCCGTCGCCGACAGGCCGCCGGGCGGGATGTGATCGGCCCGGCCCAACTGCTCGCGCAACAATCGGCACGCCTTCGTGACGGCCGATCCCCACGACGCGGTGCCGGACGACCCGCCCGCCACCGAGGCCTGCGGCAGCGAGCTGTGACCGACGTGCATCCGCACGTTGTCGATCGGGACGCCGAGCGCATCCGCAGCGATCTGACGCAGCACGGTGCGGGCGCCGGTTCCGATGTCGGCCGCGGCGGTGGACACGTCGTAGGTGCCGTCGTGGTGAACCTCGGCGCGGGCGGTGCTCGGCCGCAGGTACGCGGGGTAGATCGAGCCGGCCATCCCCTGGCCGACCCGCCAGGGCCCTACCCGGCGATCGAAGGCGGTACCCCAGCCGAACCGCTCGGCGCCTTCGCGCAGGCAGTTGACGTAGCCACGGCTGGAGAACGCCTTGCCCGAGCCGGGATCGGTGGCCGGCTCGTTGCGGATGCGGAGCTCGACCGGATCCATCCCGATCGCCCGGGCGAGTTCGTCGAGGGCGGCCTCCACCGCGTACACGCCCGGGGCCTCACCCGGTGCGCGCAGCCACCGCGGCGTCGGCACGTTGAGGCGGGTGAGCAGATGCGTGACCTGCCGATTGTCCGCGGCGTACACGTGCCGGGTCGATTCGCCGGTCTGCTCGGCGAAGTCCAGCAATTTCGACGTCAGCTCGATGGTGTCGTGGGCAATCGCCACCAAGCGTCCGTCGGGATCGGCGCCGAGCCGCACGCGCTGCTGGGTCGGCGTGCGGTAGCCGACGAAGTGGAAGGTCATTTCGCGGGTCAGCGCGATCTTCACCGGCCACCCCACCACCCGGGCCGCGAGCGCGGCCAGCACCGCATTCGGACGCGTCGTGCCCTTGGAGCCGAAGCCGCCGCCGACGTGCTCGGAATGGACGACGACCTGGCCGGCGTCGAGCCCGAACACCTGCGCCACCGTGTCGGCAACCTCGCTGGAGTTTTGCGTGGTGTCCCACAGCGTCAGCGAGCCGTCGTCCTCCCACCGGGCGATCGCGGCGTGGGGCTCCATCGGCACGTTGTGCAGCGGCGGAGTCTCGTAGACCTCGTCGATGCTGAATGCCGCCCCGGCGAGCGCCTTCTCGACGTCGCCGGCCGAGGTGTCGGACGGGAAGCCGGCGTTCAACGACTCCGGGGTGAACAGGTTCGGGTCATCGCGTCGGAGCTCGGACTCGTGGTGGCTCTCCTGCAGGTTCACGTCAAGGGCGCGCGCGCCGGCGCGGGCGGCCTCGAGGCTGGTCGCGACGACCACCGCGATCGGCTGGCCGTAGTAGGCGATCTCCGGCCCTTGCAGGACGTGCAATTCGGTGTCGACGACCTTATGCAGCGGCATTGCATTGCCGTGCCAGACGACGTCAAGCACACCGGGCTCGCGAAGCGCGGCGGTGATATCGATATCGCGCACCGTGCCGGCCGCGACGGTGGAGCCGACGATCCAGCCATAGGTCATCTCGTCCACCTGATGCTCGTAGGCATACGCGGCCCGGCCGGTGACCTTGTCCTCGGCCTCGATGCGGGGTTGCGGGGTGCCGATGGCGTGCGGCGTCAGGGCGGTCATCGCGGATCACGTCCCTCGCTGAGCGCGAGCAGGATCGAGGGGACCAGCCTGTGCAACAGCGGCAGCTTGAACGCGTTCTGAGGAAGGGGCTGGGCCACGGACAGCTCCTCGTCGATCGCCGTCTCGGCCAGCTCGCGGGTGAGCCGGTCGCCGACCAGGCGGGCCTCGGCCGCGCGGGCCCGCCACGGACGCGGAGCGACGCCGCCGAGCGCGATCCGGACGTCGGTGACGGTTCCGTCGTCCGCGGTGGTCAGCGCCGCGGCCACCGAGACGACGGCGAAGGCGTAGGAGGCGCGGTCGCGGACCTTGCGGTAGCCGCTCCTGGCGCCGGCGGGCAACCCCGGCACGGTGACGCCGGTGATGATCTCGCCGTCCGCCAACGCGGTCTCGACCTCGGGAGTGTCGCCCGGGAGGCGGAAGAAGTCGTCGAGGTTCATCGCCCGGCTGCCGCCCGATGCGGTGATCCGGACGGTGGCGTCCAGGGCGGCCAGCGCCACCGCCAGGTCCGACGGATTGGTCGCGATGCACCCCAACGAACCGCCGAGGACGGCCAGGTTTCGGTGGTAGCCCTCGCGCGCTGGGCAGCCGGTGCCCGGCTCCCGCTTGTTGCACGGCTTGGTGACGTCCATGAAATAGCTGCACCGGGTGCGCTGCATGAGGTTGCC
>JAOPVG010000074.1 GCA_025966255.1 Jatrophihabitans sp. | reverse complement strand
GGCGGCGTGGTCGACGTGATCCACACCCCCGAGGGCGAGGCGACCTACCGCTACTGCGGTGATCAGCGGTCCGGCCATCATCACCACCACCTGGTGTGCCGCGAGTGCGGGCGCACCGAGGAGATCGAGGGCCGGGCGATTGAACGCTGGGCCGGCGACGTCGCGCACGAACACGGGTACACCCAGGTGGACCACACCGTCGAACTGTTCGGCGTCTGCCCGCCGTGCGGAACGGAGCCAGCATGAGCGTCCTGCCTGACGGCGACTTCGGCGAGCGCGTGCGGACCCGACTCCGCGACGAGCGACTGATCTGGCTGACCACGGTCGGCGATGACGGCACCCCGCAGCCGAATCCGGTTTGGTTCCTCTGGGACGGCGGCGAGTCGATCCTCGTCTACAACCTGACGTCGGCGCGCCGGCTCAACCACATCGACGCCCGTCCCCAGGTGGCGATGAATTTCCACACCAACGCCAGCGGCGGAGACGTCGTCGTGCTCAGCGGCACCGCGCATCACGCGCCGGCGACACCCCCACCGAACGAGAACAGCGGGTACACGGCGAAGTACGGCCGCGCGATGGAAGAGGTCTCCGGCAGCGTCGAGGCTTTCGCCGCCGCGTACTCGGTGCCGGTGGAGATCGACATTCGCCGCGTCCGCGGCCACCGATGATCGAGGTCTCCCAACGACGCTTCGAGGAGATGGTCGGCGCGGCGCTGGACACGCTCCCGCCCCGGTTCACCAAGGTGATGCGCAATGTGGTGGTGGTGACCGAGGACGGCACCGATCCACACCTGCTGGGCCTCTATATCGGCATCCCGCTGACCGAGCGCACCTCCCACTACTCGGCGGTCCTGCCCGACCAGATCATCATCTACAAGAACTCGATCTGCGCGCGATGCACCACCGACTCGGAGGTTGTCGAGGAGGTCCGCCGCACCGTGATCCACGAGGTCGGGCACCACTTCGGCATCGACGACGATCGGTTGCACGAGCTTGGCTGGTGACTGGTTTGCACCCGCAGCCGTCGCTAATTCGCCCTGCAGCGCCGAATTAGCGGCGGCTGTGGGTGCAAACCGATCTACTGCAGCAGCCCGGACAGCTTGCCGATGATTGCCTCGGCCTCGCCGACGATCCCCTCGATCAGGTCGCGACAGCTCGGCAGGTCAGCAAGCATCCCGACCACCTGACCGCTGGCCAGCACGCCGGCCTGCCCGTTGCCTTCGACGAGCCCGGCCCGCAGCAGCATGGGCGTGTTCGCCGCCATGATCATCTGCGACCACGTCTGCTCCTTGCCGTGCTTGGTGGCCAGGCCCTCGCTGATCATGTCCTTCCAGCGCAGCCGAGTGAGCCGCTTGAACCGCTGGGCGTTGCGCACCGCGTGATACAGCCCGACGGCCTTGCTGGAGCGTTCGAGGTGCTCGACGAGCTCGGTGCGCAGCACGCGGTGCGGCATGCCGTCGACCCGAGTCGTCACGACCGTCCCGTCCAGCCCGCGCTCGAGGTAGAGCCGCTTCACCTCGTCCGGGACGGTGCTCTCCTTGGTGAGCAGGAACCGGGTGCCCATCGCAACGCCGGCGGCGCCGTAGGCGAGGGCCGCGGCCAGCCCCCGTCCGTCGAAGAAACCACCCGCGGCGATCACCGGGATGTCCACGGCGTCGAGCACGGACGGCAGCAACAGTGTCGTGGCGACGCCGCCGGTGTGACCGCCCCCCTCGCCGCCCTGCACGATGACCGCGTCGGCGCCCCAATCGGCCACCTTGCGCGCGTGCTTCGCGGCACCGATGGACGGGACCACCACCGAACCCGCCGCCTTGAGCCGCTCGATGAATTCCTGCTTCGGGGCCAGCGCGAAGGACGCTACGCGGACGCCCTGCTCGATGAGAAGATCGACGCGATCGGAGGCATCAGCGGCATCGGCCCGCAGGTTGACGCCGAACGGCTTGTTGGTGCGGGCCTTGGTCTCGGCGATGGCGGCGACGAGCTCGTCGAACGTCATCGTGGCCGACGCGAGGATGCCCAGACCGCCCGCTTCGGCGGTGCCGGCGACCAGACGCGGACCGGCGACCCAGCCCATGCCGGTCTGCACGACCGGATGTTGGACGCCGACGAGTTCGGTCAGAGCGGTCTTCATCCGGGCACCTCCTTGTCGCGGAAACCCGTCGGGTCGAGCACGTCGCGCAGCAGGCGCAGCTCCTCGCAAGTCGGCAGCCGGGTCGTCGCGACGGCCTCGGTCACGAGCGGGAAGCCGGTCTGCTCCTGCACCTCGTCGACCGAGGAGCCCGGGTGGACGGACGCGAGGCGCATCGAGCGATCGGCGGTGTCGAAGTCGAGGACGGCCAGGTTGGTGACGACGCGGAACACATCGTGATAGCGCAGCGGCGAGCCAGTGGCGTGGTTGTAGCCGACCCCGGACACCATGTCGACCGCCTCGACGAACACGCGGGGCGAGTGCTTCGGCACCCAGTAGCTCGTGCGGTGGTTGACCGTGTTGCCCGGAGCGCCGCGGGACCCGAACATCTGCCGCTTGGGCTGCGCGTGGTCGCCGATACAGGAGATGTTCTGGTTGCCGAAGCGGTCGACCTGGTTGGCGCCCATGACCACGTGCCGAGTGCCGGCGGCCACCACGTCGAAGACCTTGCGGTACGGCATCCAGCCTTCAAGTGGCGACGTGCCGCCGAGCGGTGGTGTCTCGGCGAAGAGGTAGGCCTCGCCGTCGGAGATGAGCAGATCCGGCTCGGTGGTGAGCCGAGCCAGCCGCGCCCCGATCACCGGCATCGTGCCCATCGGGCTGGCCAGGATCTCGCCAGCGCCGGCGAACAGGTCGGCGCACGCGACCGCGCAGATCTCCGCCCGGGTAGCCGGGTCGATCGGCGGATTGCTCATCGCCGTCCTCCACCTTGACCCCGTGAAGCCGGCGATTGGGCCGATTCAGCGAGCCGGGCGGGGTCAAAGTCGGTCGCGAGGTAGCGTTCGGCGAAGGAGGGCCAGGCATTGAGGTCCGCTGCGGCCGCCGCGTACTCGCGCTGGAACGCCTCGTCGCGTCCGTAGTCCGGCACACAGGACGTGAAGTGCGCGCCGCCGGGTGCTTCGACGACGCTGTCGACCATCATCCGGTTGAGCAGCAATGCCTGCACCGGAGCGCCGGCGACCAACTCCTCGGTCGACACCACCTGCTCGCACGAGACGACCCGCTGCTTCGCGGCGAGGCAGAACAGGTCGTCGAAGTAGGGGTCCGGGCCGAGGTAGCTCGCGTTGCCGTGGGCGTCGGCGCGATTGAGGTGCACGAACGCCATGTCGAGTTGTAGCGCCGGCATGGCCACGAGCTCCTCGCCGTCGTCGTAGGGGGAGCGGACGGTGCGCAGGCCCGGGTAGTAGGTCATCACGTCCGAGCCGAGACCGGCCCGGATGGGCAGGAAGGGCAGGCGCTGGGCGGCCGCCCGCAGGCCGGCTACCACCATGCCCTCGTCCAGCTCGCGCACTGCGATCGCACCGGTCTGCCGGGCGCGGCTGAAGTGCGGGTCGTAGGGCACCGAGTCGAGGGACACGAAGCCGAAGACCAGTTCGCGCACCTTGCCGGCCGCGCAGAGCAGGCCGACGTCCGGGCCGCCGAAGGACACGACCGTCAGATCGCGGACCGGCGTGCGAAGGATCGCGCGGACGATGGCCATCGGCTTGCGCCGCGAGCCCCAGCCTCCGATGCCGATGGTCATGCCGTCGCGCAGTCCAGCGACGGCGTCGTCGAGCGACGCCCGCTTGTCCTTCAGCGTCCTCCCCTCGCTTCGCTCGGTCCGGCCACCAAAGTGCTCCGCAGGCCGATCGCTCGCTCGCTCACTCCTTGCCCACGAACGCATCGCGGTGCTCGTCGGAGACACCGGCGAGATTGAGCTCGAACGTGAAGCCCTGCTCATAGCGATAGCTGCGGTGCACGTCCTGCACGTCGATGCCGTTGAGCGCCTCTTTGGCGCAACGAATGATCCGGGTGTCCTTGGCCGCGATGTCGCGGGCCACCTCGAGCGCGGTCGCGTCCAGCTCGTCGCGCGGGACGACGCGGTAGACCGAGCCGTGGTGGTGCAGGGTCTGAGCGTCGATCGTCGACGCGGTGTAGTAGAGCGCGCGCATCAGGTGCTGTGGGACCAGTCGGGCGAGGTGCGTCGCCGCGCCCAGCGCACCGCGGTCCACCTCGGGAAGCCCGAACGTGGCGTCGTCGGCGGCGATCACGACGTCCGCGTTGCCGACCAGGCCGATGCCGCCGCCGAGGCAGAAGCCCTGCACGGCCGCGATCACCGGCACGGCGCAGTCGTACACCGCCGCGAAGGCGTCGTAGCACCCGCGGTTGGCGCCGATGAGGGCGTCGTAGCCGGCCGAGCGCTGCATCTCCTTGATGTCGACGCCGGCATTGAAGCCGCGGCCCTCGGCCCGCAGCACGACGACGTGCGTGGACTGGTCGCGGCCGGCCTCGCGAATCGCCGTGCCGAGGTCGAACCAGCCTTGGACGGGCAGGGCGTTCACGGGTGGGTAGTCGACGGTGACGACGGTGACGCCGCCACCCTCGGCGGTGGTGCTGATCGGCATCTGCGCCCGCCTTCCTCAAACAAGCAAGTGCTTGGTAGGTTAGCAGACATGGATCTCGGCCTCGGTGGCACCGTCGCGCTGGTCACCGGCGGCGTGCGCGGCGTCGGGCACGGCATCAGCCAGGTGCTGGTCGAGGCGGGCGCGACTGTCATCGCCTGCGCGCGCAACCCGCGCGAGGACCCCATCCACGGCGTCGAGTTCGCCGTCTGCGATGTGCGCGACGCCGAGCAGGTGCAGGCGCTGGTCGCCCGGATCGTGGAACGCCACGGACGTCTCGACGTACTTGTCAACAATGCGGGCGGCTCCCCGTATGCACTGGCAGCCGAAGCCGGGCCGCGCTTCCACGCCAAGATCGTCGAGCTCAACCTGCTCGCCCCGTTGATCGTCGCGCAGACCGCGAACAAAGTCATGCAGAGTCAGGACGGCGGTGGCTCGATCGTCATGGTGAGCAGCGTCAGCGGCCACCGTCCGTCGCCGGGGACTGCCGCTTACGGCGCGGCGAAGGCGGGACTGGACAATCTGGCGTCGTCCCTCGCAATCGAGTGGGCGCCGAAGGTGCGGGTGAACTCGGTCGCGGCCGGGCTCGTTCGGACCGAACAGGCCCACCTGCATTACGGCGACGAGGACGGCATCGCCGCAGTGGCGCGCACCGTGCCGTTGGGGCGGTTGGCCGAGCCGGTCGAGATCGGCCGCTGCGTCGCATTCCTCGCGTCGCCGCTCGCCTCGTACGTCAGCGGCGCGACGCTCGTGGCTCACGGCGGCGGCGAGCGACCGGCGTTTCTGGCGGCGACGAAGGGATCCGATCATGGACCTGTGTGAAGGACGGGTCGCGGTCGTGACCGGGGCGGCCCGGGGCCTGGGGCGAGCCCACGCGCTGGCCCTGGCCGCCGAGGGTGCCGCCGTGGTGGTCAACGACTTCGGGGTGTCGCTGGACGGCACGGATGCGCAGGCCGGCCCGGCGCAGCAGGTCGTGGACGAGATCGTGGGGGCGGGCGGCCGGGCGGTTGCGAACACCGACGACGTCGCCGACTGGGCGGGTGCGAAACGACTGGTGGACACCGCCATCGAGGAATTCGGCCGGTTGGACGTGCTGGTGAACAACGCCGGCTTCCTGCGGGACCGGATGCTCGCGAATTTGGACGAGGAGCAGTGGGACGCCGTCATCCGCGTCCACCTCAAGGGCCATTTCGCGCCGCTGCGCCACGCCGCTGCCTACTGGAGGGCGGAGGCCAAGGCCGGGCGGCAGCCGGACGCCCGCGTGATCAACACCAGCTCGGGCGCGGGGCTGCTGGGCAGCATCGGGCAGGGCAACTATTCGGCGGCCAAGGCGGGTATCGCCGGGCTGACGATCGTGGCCGCGGCCGAGATGGGTCGCTACGGCATCACCGTGAACGCGATCGCTCCCGCGGCGCGGACCCGGATGACCGAGGCGACGTTCGCGGAGACGATGGCCGCACCGGACGACGACAGTTTCGACGCGATGGCTCCGGAGAACGTGTCGCCGCTGGTGGTGTGGTTGGGCAGCTCGGAGTCCGCTCACGTCACCGGCCGGGTCTTCGAGGTGGAGGCCGGCAAGATCACCGTTGCCGAGGGCTGGCGGCGCGGACCGACCGTCGACAAGGGCGCCCGATGGGAGCCGGTCGAGCTCGGGTCGGTCGTCGACGACCTGCTCGCCCAGGCGACGCCCCCGGAGCCGGTCTACGGCGCGTAGCATCGCGCCGTCATGGAGGCGATCGGAGTGGCCGCGCGCAGTCAGTGGCGGCCGGTTATCGCCTACGCGGCGCTCAGCGCGGCGAACCAGATGCTCTGGCTCACTTACACGCCGTTCACCACCGATGCGGCGCACCACTACCGCGTCTCGTCCGGCGCTATCGGCTGGCTGGCCGAGATCTTTCCGCTGCTGTATGTAGTGCTCGCGATTCCGGCCGGACGACTCATCGACCGGCGGATGCCGTTCTGGTTGGGCGTCGGCGCGGTATTGACGGCTGGCGGAGCTGGGTTGCGCCTCGCGGGGGACACCTACGTGACGGTGCTGGCCGGGCAGGTGCTCGTCGCGGTGGCGCAACCGTTGATCCTGAACGCGGTGACCAAGGTGTCGGGGGCGTACCTGCCGGCCGGCGATCGGGCCAAGGGGATCGCGGTGTCGTCCGCAGGCATCTTCGCCGGGATGCTGCTGGCCCTCGGCCTGGGCGCGGGTCTGGGGGGCGGCCGGATCGATGCGCTGCTCATCGTCCAGGCCCTGCTGACGGTGGTCGCGGCCGCGGCACTGTGCGCGTCCCTGCGCGCGCCGGCGGCGCCGGACCCGGTGCGCGAGCCGGCGGTGCCGCTGCGTGACGTGTGGGCCGACCGGTATCTCCGGTTGCTCACCGGGTTGGGGTGCGTCGGCTTCGGTGTCTTCATCGCGCTGACCACCTGGTTGCAGGCCCTGCTGAATCGGTCCGGCGTCTCCGACTCCGAGGCCGGCGTCCTGCTCCTGGCCATGGTGGTGGCCGGCATGGCGGGTTCGGCGCTACTGCCACCGTGGATCGCTGCGCACGGCCGTGAGCTCGGCTTCGTGCTGTGCTCGGTCCTCGCCGGCTGCGCCGGTCTGGCCGTGCTCGCGGTGGCGCCGGGGGTCTGGACCGGCTTGGCCGTCTTGTTCGTCGTGGGCCTGCTTCTGCTCACGGACCTGCCGGTGATCCTCGAGCTCGCGGAGCGCCGGGCCGGCCGGGCGGGCGGTACGGCGAGCGCGCTGATCTGGCTGGCCGGTAACGCCGCCGGTCT